>JAGPJJ010000122.1 GCA_018054505.1 Prevotella sp. | reverse complement strand
CCAAGCTTCTGGGTAAGCATAAGTTCTACTTGAGAATGAACGTCTTCTACGCCTTCCTCAATCTTGAACTCACCTCTCTCGCATATTGCGTAGATATTTTTTAGTTCAACAAGGAGTTTGTCAAGTTCGTCTTTTTCAAGTAGTCCGATACTCTCCAGCATAGTGATGTGAGCCATTGAGCCCATTACATCATATTTAGCCAGATATAGATCCATATCTCGGTCCTTGCCTACAGTGAAGCGTTCAATTTCTTTATTTACTTCAAAGTTTTTCTCCCAAAGCTTATTTGCCATATCTATAAACTCATTATTCGTATTTAATCATTTGCAGGGCATCGGCAATCTTTTCGATACCTTCCTGCAATGGCTTTGAAACCATTCCCTTAATGAATGGATTGAGTTCTGCCTTTATTGTAAGTTTCATCTTACAACTACTTTCGTTCATAGGCAGTATCTGAATCCACAAATTAAAAGGTAAAGGACTTTTTTCTGTCTCAAACTTGATACATTTTGGTTCTTCACGCTCAATAATATTCAATTTCACAGCACCCATTGGAGAACTGATAGAAATGGAATTCTCATCAAAAATGAGGTCTTTAACTTTGTCTTCAGGAAGACGGTCCTTTATTTTTTCGATATTACTTAAATCGCTCAGCAGATTATATACATTCTGCTGAGGATAGTTTATCTCTCGGATAGTACTTTCAAATGTTGCCATATATTATTTATTCCAGTTTGCTGGATCTTTGCGCCATTGGTGTAGAACTTCTACATCATCCTGTGCTATATATCCTGTTTCAAGAGCTTCTGCTACTACATGCTCATAGTCGGTAAGTGTTACCAATTTAACTTTAGCGTCATCAAAAGCTTTTTCTGCAACAGGGAATCCATAAGTGTAGCTTGCTATCATACCGATAACATCACAAGCATTTTTGCGGATTGCTTCAACAGCTTTAAGACTGCTTCCGCCTGTAGATATAAGATCTTCTACAACAACAACTTTCATTCCTGGTTTCAATTCACCCTCGATAAGATTCTCCAATCCGTGATCCTTTGGCTTAGAACGAACGTAAACGAAAGGAAGATTTAGTGCATCAGCAACAAGTGCACCCTGTGCAATAGCGCCGGTAGCAACTCCAGCAATAGCCTCTACATCAGGGAAGTGCTCCAAGATATTGTGAACAATTTCTAATTTCACGTAGTTGCGCAACTCTGGATAAGATAATGTTTTGCGGTTATCGCAATAAAATGGTGATTTCCAACCTGAAGCCCATGTAAATGGATTGTTTGGTTGCAATTTAATGGCTTTTACCTTAAGCAACTTCGAAGCGAAGTCTTTCTTTAAAATGTCCATTTTTGGTGTGGTTTTAATTATAAATTCATGCAAAGTTAGTGGAAATATCCCACAATACAAATTTTTATTGTGAATTTTACTTTTATTTACGGTTTTACAAATCCCAGTGAAACAATGCTTATCTTTACACCTTCGGCCTTCATCAACTGCTGCGAACATGCAATAGTTGTAGCGCCTGTTGTTACAATGTCATCGACAAGCAGGACATGGCGGTTGGTAATCTCCTTTGTGTTGATAATGCTGAATGCGTCTTTTACATTTTCCTTGCGGTCAATCACGTCCTTGTGGGTTTGGCTTTCCTTAAATATCGTTCTCTTCACAATATTGTTGTTAATCTTTATGCCAGTGATATTACTGATTCCTTTGGCAATCATCATACTTTGGTTGTAACCTCTGTGATGTTGTCTTTTTTTAGTCAAAGGAACAGGTATTATCATGTCTATACCTTCAAAAAAGTCTTCATGGCTGAACTCACGTGCAACAATCTCACCCAAACTGACTCCAATTTCAGGGCAATGATGATATTTTAGATCATATATAGCTTTGCTGACAGGAGCTTGTGCACTATAGAAAAACAATGCTGATGCCTTCTCTATTGGTATCTGCTTCCAATAAAGGCGATTCATCATGTTGTCATAAGGAGAGTGCTCGTACCAGGTGCGTGGAATGTGGCGGTCGCAACTGCTGCATAGTGTCTGTTCGGTGATACTGAGTCTGCACCCGCATATTGCACAACAGCGTGGTGCTATGAGGTCTATAAGTCTGCTGAAAAAACTAATCATCTGCTAATTCGTCAGCTTCGTCAATACACATACGAATGATTCTCATATCGAAACCTCTTCCCATAGCAAACTTTATGAGTTTCATAGCTCGCTCATATTCATTACGTGCCTTTATGGTTGGATATTTCTGTTTTATCAGTGGGCGTAGCTTCTCAAGATACATCTCGTCGGGTATTTCCTCAAACACAGGATCAGAAATGCTACGAGGAATACGCTTAATATACAAAGCCTGTTCAACCTTCTTACGTCCCCACCCATTATATTTAATTTTGTCTTTTACAAATGCTGCACAAAAGCGAGCGTCGTCAACAAACTTATTCTTGGTGAGATATTCCATGATGCGCGCTTGGGCTTCTTCTGATATTTCCCATTTATTAAGTTTGTCAATAAGTTCTTGCGTGCAATGTTCTCCTTGTGCACAAAGAGAAGACAGTTTCAGTTGTGCTTCTTTTTCAGATATTTGTTTCATTTATAGCAGATTGTGAATCGTTGTTTGCCAAAGCTATCATCAACGGATCTTATATTTTTATACTTTAATTCTTCTAGCATGACAATAGTTTCGCTTACATAAATTGGATTAATCTCAAATGCCAGCATGCCGCCACGCTTTAATGATTTTATTCCATATTCGGCTATGGCCCTGTAAAACTTTAATGGTTCATTATCTGGAACAAACAGTGCTGTATCTGGTTCATATTTAAGAACATTCTTTTCCATATCTTTTTTCTCCTTGTCGCAGATATATGGAGGATTGCTTACAATAATTTCCCATTTATCCGAATCATCGTCTGGGATATTTAATGCATCTTTGAATTCAAGATTTACTTTTGCTTCAAGTCGATGTGTGTTTTCGCGTGCTATGATTAGTGCGTCAGAAGAAATATCCCATGCCGTGACGTTAGAATTCCAAAGGTCAAGAGCCAATGTTATTGCAATGCATCCGCTTCCAGTACCAATGTCCAAAACATTTATTGGCTCTGGAGGTTGAAGGGCGCAGTATGGTCGGTTGTATTCTTTAATGATCTCCTTACACAACTCGTAGGTTTCAGGTCTAGGAATCAATATACCTGGTGCCACCTTGAAAACTCTACCACCAAACTCCTCCTGTTCTAAAATATATTGTATAGGTTCTGATTTTCGGAGTCTTTCCATACAGGCATCTAATACACTAATTTCTTCATCAGAGAGTTGCCCAATTTTTCCACACAGAATATCTGTGAGATTCATTCCAAATCTCACTTCCAAGAGTAATCTTACGATGGCTTTGGCTTCGCCTGAATCATATATATCAGTAAGGCTTTGCCATAATTCGTTATATGTCATGGTGCAAATTTAGTGAAATTTGATTTAATTGATAGCAAATCATGAAAAATAATAATTCTTAGTTATTTGCATTTCTATATCTACGTCCATTTCTTGAGGATATGACCTTCGTAAATTGATGAAGAACCACAAAACTATTATAATTATTTGGTAATGATAGATTTATTGGCTATTTTTGTAAACACACATTGTTATTTTACAATAGATATGGAACACGAATATTATATGCGCCGTTGTCTTCAATTAGCTCGAAACGGTATGCTTAACGCAAAACCGAATCCTATGGTAGGAGCTGTTATTGTTTCTGCTGACGAAAGAATAATCGGTGAAGGTTATCATGTGCGTTGTGGCGAAGGACATGCAGAAGTTAATGCATTCGCGAGCGTAAAACCAGAAGACGAACACCTACTTCATGAATCAACAATATATGTAAGTCTTGAACCATGTTCACATTACGGAAAGACTCCGCCTTGTGCAGATCTTATCATAGCTAAAGGGGTTAAACGTTGTGTGTGCGGGTGTATAGATCCTTTTGCAAAAGTTCAGGGACGAGGAATACGTAAATTGCGTGATGCTGGAGTTGAGGTTATTGTCGGTATAATGGAAAAAGAATGTTTAGAGATAAATCGCCGTTTTATAACATTCAATACGCATCATCGCCCCTATATTATATTGAAATGGGCTCAGTCTGCAAATGGATATATTGATAACGATTTTAAGACTTTTACTTTCTCAACACCATTCACAAAAATGCTATCACATAAGCTTAGAGCCGAGAATGACGCAATATTGGTTGGTAGGATAACTGACGAAAGAGAGCATCCAATGCTGAATGTGCGTGAGTGGTATGGCAAAAATCCTATGCGCATTGTGCTTTCACATGATACCAAAATTGGAGATATGTTGAAAGAACTTCATTCAAAAAATATACAATCATTGATAGTTGAGGGTGGTGCCAAGACGCTAAATTCATTTCTTGATTTAGATGCATGGGATGAAATACGTGTTGAAACATCACAAACATATGTAAAGAATGGAACAATAGCTCCCATATTGCCTACTAATTTAAAACTAATTAATAGTCTTGACGTAGACGCAAACTGTATAAAGACTTATTTAAAATGTGCTGAATAAAAAAAATCATCTTCACAAAATTGTAAAGATGATTTTTTATTATTTGTTTTTTCTGCCAAAGTCAGCAGGAACTTCCCCCCATTTTTTAGTTTCCCACTTTATTATTGGGACATTTATGTTGTGAGTACGTAGCCATTGTTCGGCACGAGCCACAATTTGATATAATTCTTCAGTGCGGGGATTGCGTTCCAACTTGGTCTTACATGCTTTCTTGTTAACCCAAAGTATGGCATTATAACTATCAGAATAAATAACTTTATCCTTTATTCCTTGCTTTTCCATAAGTGCCAGTGCGTGGACAATGGCTAGAAACTCGCCTATATTGTTAGTTCCATGAACAGGACCGAAGTGAAAAACCTGAGAACCTGTTGCAAGGTCAATACACTGATATTCCATCGGACCAGGATTACCAGAACATGCCGCGTCAACAGCCCATGCATTAGCCTTTACTTCTAAAGGCAGCGGCAAGACGGTATCATTACGCCAGTCGGGTGGATTTGTCAGATTGGAATTTGCCATAATCAGTTAATCGGATTACATTCTTTCAGGAACTTCGATGCCCAAGAGAGCCATACCGTTCTTGATAACTTTAGCTACATTTTGTGCCAATACAAGACGTGTAACTTTCTCTACTTCATTTTCTGCATTCAGAATGCTGTAGTCATGATAGAATTGGTTGAAGTCTTTAGTTAGTTCATAGCAATAGTTTGCTATTCCACTAGGACTGTAATCCTTACCAGCCTGTTCTACAGCAGCGCCAAACTCATTCATCTTTTGAATAAGTTCTGTTTCTTTCTCGTTCAAAGGAGCATCATTATTGAGTGATGCTGGTATATTAATATTCTCAGCATACGCTTTGCGGAGAATAGAACGGATACGTGCATAAGTATATTGAATAAATGGACCTGTATTGCCATTGAAGTCAATACTCTCGGCTGGGTTGAACAGCATATTCTTGCGTGCATCAACCTTTAAAATGAAGTATTTTAATGCACCAAGACCAACGATGCGTGCTACATCCTGCTTCTCTTCGTCAGTCATATCCTTGAACTTACCAAGCTCATCGCTTGTCTTTCTAGCATCTTCAACCATTGCAGCGATAAGTTCATCTGCGTCAACAACCGTACCCTCGCGGCTTTTCATCTTTCCGTTAGGAAGTTCTACCATTCCGTATGAGAAATGCACAAGTTCCTTACCCCATTTGAAGCCAAGACGATCAAGTAGGAGAGAAAGAAC
>JAGPJJ010000015.1 GCA_018054505.1 Prevotella sp. | reverse complement strand
GAATATATTAGTATTCCGGGAATTTTTGTTTATAATTTAATTATTGCTCTTAAGTACTTTCTTAAGAAATTTTGGTGTATATCCCTTATCACTTTTTACAATATCTTCAGGTGTTCCTGTCGCAAGAATAGTTCCGCCATTTCTGCCACCTTCTGGACCAACATCAATAATATAGTCTGCTAGTTTTATCACATCCATATTATGTTCAATAATAATAACAGTATTACCTCTGTCAGTGAGCTTCTGAAGTACATCCATTAGAATTCTGATATCCTCAAAATGAAGTCCTGTTGTTGGTTCATCTAGAATATATAATGTTTTACCCGTATCTTTCTTTGCTAGTTCCGTAGCTAGTTTTACACGTTGACTTTCTCCACCGGAAAGGGTAGTGGAGCTTTGTCCTAGTTTTATATAACCCAAGCCGACATCTTGCAGTGTTTTTATCTTGTTTAATATGCTAGGCACATTCTCAAAGAAATCAACAGCCTGATTTATCGTCATGTCGAGAACATCAGCAATAGACTTGCCTTTGAATCTTACTTCCAGAGTTTCCCTGTTATATCTTTTGCCATGACAAACTTCACAAGGTATCATGACGTCTGGAAGGAAATTCATTTCTATAGTCTTGTATCCATTTCCACTACAAGCTTCACATCTTCCTCCTTTTACATTAAATGAAAATCTGCCAGGTTTATAACCTCTTATCATTGCTTCTGGAAGGTTTACAAATAAACTTCTAATATCGCTGAACACACCTGTGTATGTTGCAGGGTTACTTCGAGGTGTTCTGCCGATAGGGCTTTGATCTACGTTTACAATCTTGTCTATATTATCTATGCCACTGATTTTATCATATGGCATTGGCTTTTTCAGAGATCTATAGAAATGATGAGACAAAATAGGTTGCAATGTTTCGTTAATAAGCGTTGATTTACCCGATCCTGAAACGCCCGAAACGACAATCAGTTTACCTAGAGGGAATTCTGCATCTACATCTTTAAGATTATTTCCCTTAGCCCCGTATATTTTAATACTTTTTCCGTTGCCTTTTCTTCTTTCTTCTGGAATTTCAATCTTTCTATCACCGTTGAGATAATCGGCTGTTATCGTATGTTTTTTCAACATTTCTTCAGGAGTTCCCTGAAATACGACTTCGCCACCTTTTCTTCCTGCTTCTGGTCCTATGTCAATAATCCAATCTGCTGCGCGCATCATATCTTCATCATGTTCAACAACAATGACTGTATTACCAAGATCACGGAGCTCTTTAAGCGATTTAATCAAGCGGTCGTTGTCACGTTGATGCAAACCAATACTAGGCTCATCAAGTATGTAAAGCACATTGATTAATTGGCTACCGATTTGAGTAGCAAGTCTTATTCTTTGACTTTCACCTCCTGAAAGAGTAGCGCTTTGTCTGTTGAGTGATAGATAGTCGAGTCCAACTTCTAAGAGAAAAGCCACACGAGTTTTAATCTCTTTTACAATTTCTGTTGCTATCTTTTTCTGTTGCGGTTCTAGATGCTCTTCAACATTATCAAGCCAGTCTTTAAGGTCATTGATATCCATATTCGCAACTTCCGTGATATTCTTATCCCAAATCTTATATGAAAGGGCTTCCTTATTTAATCTCTGTCCTTTACATTCATGGCATTCTGTTGTAGCAAGAAATTGGTCAGCCCATTTTTTGCCAGAAGTAGAATCGTCATTTTCTATTACTGTTTGAAGATATTTTATAATTCCGTCAAAGTTCACGAAATAGTCAGATGTCGTATGTACTAGACTCTTATCAATCTTCACATTTTCAAGACTACCGTAAAGAATTTCATCTACAGCTTCTTGTGGAATATCTTTAAACGGAGTTTTTATGTTGCAATCATATTTGTGCAATATAGCATCTATTTGCCAAAATATCATTTGGTTTTTGTATTTACCAAGTGGAATGATTGCACCGTCATGAATATTTATTTTAGTATCAGGGATAACCTTTTTAAGATCGATCTCGTTTACATATCCCAATCCCTTGCAGTGAGGGCATGCGCCTTCTGGTGAATTGAATGAGAATATATTTGGTGCTGGATCTTTGTATGATATACCAGATGTAGGACACATGAGTCTTTTAGAAAAGAATTTTACTTCATCAGTGTCTTTATCCAATATCATAATTAATCCATCGCCTTGTTTCATCGCAGTTTGAATACTCTTGGTAAGTCTTTCGTGTGATACGTCTTCCACCTTCATTTTGTCTATGACGACTTCGATGCTATGGTTTTTGTATCTGTCTGTTTTCATACCGCGGACAATTTCCTTTATCTCACCATCTATTCTGATGTATAAGTATCCTTTTCTACGCATACTTTCAAACAGCTCACGATGGTGACCTTTTCGGTTTCTGACTAGTGGGGCAAGAATATAGATTCTTTTGTCAGAATAATTATCGGTAATCATTTCAATTACCTTTTCTTCTGTATACTTCACCATTTTTTCGCCAGTTACGTAACTGTATGCAGTTCCAGCACGAGCATATAGAAGTCTTAGGTAATCGTAAATTTCAGTGGTAGTACCAACAGTGGAACGCGGATTTTTGTTCGTAGTTTTCTGTTCTATGCTGACAACAGGACTCAATCCTGTAATCTTGTCAACATCAGGTCTTTCCATGTTGCCAAGAAAATTACGAGCATAAGCCGAAAACGTCTCAATATATCTTCTCTGTCCTTCGGCGAATATCGTGTCGAAAGCAAGTGATGACTTACCTGAACCCGAAAGACCGGTAATGACTGTTAGCGAATTGCGTGGGATTTCTACGTCTACATTTTTAAGATTGTGGACTCTCGCTCCCCAAACATTTATCTTTTTATCTTCTCTTTCCATAAAGAGCCAATACTATTAATTTCTTATTATTAGTTATTTGATGTGCCCGATGATTCTGTATAGCCTCTAAGAAGGTTTACATCACGTTTAATGTTATATTTTTTTCCGTCAGCTCCAGTGGCTTTTACTAAAACAAAATAGACACCATCTTTTACATCTTTGCCATTATATTTTCCGTTCCAGCCATCATTTATATCATTCCATTCATACAGTTTCTGTCCCCATCGGTTAAAGATGTATGCATGAAAATCAACAATACTCTGATAGTTGTTTTTTGCTTTATATATATCGTTTATGCCATCACCATTAGGAGAAAAAGCATTAGGCATTTCAAGTTTACTTGTTGATAATGTTATAGTTAAAGGGTCAGAAGTCGTTTCAATTACATCATTTCCTTTCGTGAATTTTGCATAAAGGACGATATTGTGAGTACCAGATTTCGTGAATGTATATTTTGTATCCTGTTCGTACCTTACTAAGTATGGAATCGTATCATTTTCTGTCATGAATTTCCATTCGTAATACGTTGTCCAGCCATCTGTGTTTTCAGGCTGAGCGTAAAAATTAGCTGTTACGGGGGCAGAACCATCATAATTTCCGGTCGTTTCTTTACCTTCAGAATCTATTATCGTTACTGTTGGAGATACAATAGGAGAATTGTCCGCCAGTGACATATTGACGGTAATAATGCATAATAACAATACTATTGATATCTTAATTTTCATTCCCTATTATATATATTTGTGCAAAGTTACTAAAAAGATAACACATGAGATATGGTGTAATGACATATTTTTTGTATTTTTGCACTTGCAAGTTAAAATTTAAAGATTATGAGTCATTTTTACAGAAATATACTACTTATTGTCTTGTTGTTTTCAAGCAATAGTATCTGGGCTGCTAACAATGAAGTGGAAAGTCCTAAAATTAAGAATTCTATATCTGTAGGTGTAATGTTGCCTTTGCATAATGTAGATGGCGACGGCCGCAGAATGATTGAGTATTATCGTGGTATCCTTATGGCATGTGACCAATTGAAGTCGGAAGGACTACACATTGATATTCATTCTTGGAATGTGCCAATTGATGCAGACATCAAGAAAACTTTATTGGATAATTACGCTACAAAATGTGATTTGATTTTCGGCCCTCTGTATTCAAAACAAGTAAAGCCTCTTGCTGATTTTTGCAAAGCATATAATATTAAGCTTGTTATTCCATTCTCAATAACAGATAATGAGGTTACTACTAATCCGAATATTTTTCAAGTATATCAAGATAATTTAAGTTTTAATACTTCTGCAATTAATGCATATATTGAGCGCTTCAGTGACAGCCATCCCGTATTTATTGATTGTAATGATTCTACTAGTAGAAAGAGTAATTTCACATCAAACCTTCGTAAAGTGCTTGACGCTAAAGAAATAGCATATAATATTACCAATATTAAAACTTCTGATGAATCTTTTGCTAAGGCATTTAGTCGCAATAAGCATAATGTTGTGATCTTAAATTCTGATCATTATAAGGCACTTAGCGCAGCAATAGAAAAACTTGACAGAATGTCATCACTTTATCCAGGATTTGTAATTAGTATGTTTGGATATACAGAATGGCTGATATATGCTAATTATGATTTCAACAATTTCTGTAGATACGATACTTATATACCAACAGTATTTTATCATAACTCATATTCTACAGCAACGACTTCGTTAGAGAAAAGTTATAGAGGATGGTTTAATGAAGAAATGCAGCCTGCACAGCCTCGTTTTGCAATTACAGGTTATGACCATGCTCAATTTTTCATAAGAGGCATTGCTAAATTTGGAAAAAAGTTTGTTGGAAGTAAATCACAAAATCTTTATTCTTCACTACAAACACCATTATGCTTTGAAAAAGTGGGTAAAGGAGGATATGTGAATACGAGTTTTATGTTAATACATTATTTGTATAATCATAGTATTGAAAGTCTTGCCTATTAATAAACAGAGAGTAATCTCCATGTGTTATTGACTAAATATGAAAATTAAAGAAAAAATACTGTCAGGTGTGTTCCTAATCCTATTTGGAGTATTGCCTTCACATGCTCAGATTGGAGAGCACCGAGATGAATTTTCCATTGGTGTAAGCGGAGGATATGTTATGAGTAACGTAGCTTTCGTTCCTAAAGTTAATCAAGGATATCATGGTGGACTTACCGGCGGTATATCTTTGCGATATAAAAGTGAGAAATATTTCAGCACAATTTGCTCTATTATGGGTGAGATAAACTATTCGCAGATTGGATGGAAAGAAGATATTAGTGATAGTAATAACCAGCCAGTTATTAATGGTAAAACAGGATTGGCAGAAAAATATAGTAGAACATTAAACTATATCCAAGTTCCAATTCTTGCACATTTAGCATGGGGAAAGGAATATAAAGGCATGCAATTCTTTGTAAATCTAGGCCCCCAATTTGGTTATCTGATTACTGAGAGCACTGATATGAATTTTGAATTAAGTAGCCGTAACACTACAGCACGAGTGAATCCTATTATAGCGCAAGACACAATGAAGGTCGCAAATAAGTTTGATTATGGAATCGCTGTAGGTGGTGGACTAGAGTATAGTCATCCTAAAATTGGGCATATTGCTTTTGAAGCTCGATATTATTATGGATTAGCTAATATATATGGTTCATCAAAGCGTGATTATTTCTCAAAATCAAATATTGGAAATATAGTTCTTAAGGCTACTTATTTTTTTGATATTTCTAAAACAAAGAAAACTAAAATAGTAAAATCTAAATAATTACATTATGTTTGAAAATCAACCAAAAGGGCTCTATGCCCTTGCCTTGGCAAATACCGGAGAACGATTCGGATATTATACCATGCTTGCTATCTTTGTTCTTTTCTTGCAATCCAACTTTGGATGGGGAGAAGGACTTGCCGGAACAGTTTATTCAACTTTCCTTATGTTAGTTTATTTCCTCCCTATAGTTGGTGGAGCAATGGCAGACAAGATAGGATATGGTAAGTGTGTGACATTTGGAATCTTAGTAATGTTCCTTGGTTATTTCTTGTTAGCCATACCTGCAGGTGCAGGAACTTTAGGTATAGTTTTGATGGCTGGTGCGTTACTTATGATATGTGTAGGAACGAGTTTGTTCAAGGGAAATCTTCAGGTAATGGTTGGTAACCTTTATGATGATTCTAGATATTCTGGTCAGCGTGATTCAGGTTTCTCTATATTCTATATGGCAATAAATATTGGTGCATTGTTTGCACCTACAGCTGCTTTGAAAATTATAGATTGGGCAAAAACATCTCTTGGTGCAACAGAGCAGACTGCTTATCATTATGCTTTTGGAGTTGCTTGTGTTTCTTTAATTATCTCTATCGCTATTTATTATGGCTTCCGTTGGACATTTGCTAATGTTGACAATAGTGTATCAAAAGAAGATGTTGTTGCTGAAGAAAAAATAATTGAGACCGAAGAGGATGCTGCTGATACTAGATCGCGTCTTGTAGCATTATTCTTAGTCTTTGCTGTCGTAATTTTCTTCTGGATGGCTTTCCATCAGAATGGCCTTACTTTGACATACTTTGCCCGTGACTTTGTTAAAAAGAGCAGTACAGGTGTTGAAGGCATGATGTTCAATGTGACCAATCTTGTTGCAGTAATCTTTATTATCTATTCTTTGTTCTCTTTGTTTCAAAGTAAAAAAATGGGTGGTAAATTAATATCTGCATTGGTTATATTAGCTTCTGCTGGTTATCTTTACTACGATTATACACAATTACCTATCAGTGGTGTTGAAATTTCTGCACCTATCTTCCAGCAGTTCAATCCTAGCTTTGTGGTTGCATTGACTCCTATTAGTATGGCTTTGTTTGGCTGGCTAGCTTCAAAGGGTAAAGAGCCATCTGCTCCACGTAAGATTGGTTATGGTATGCTAGTTGCTGGTATAGCATATGTTGTTATGATAATGGCATCAATAGGTTTGAGTTATAATCTTACAGATGCACAGCGCGTTTCTCCAAATTGGTTGGTAAGCACTTATTTGATACTAACATTTGCAGAGTTGTTGCTTTCTCCAATGGGTATATCTTTTGTAAGTAAGGTTGCTCCTGATAAATATAAGGGTCTAATGATGGGATGTTGGTTTGGTGCTACAGCCATAGGTAACTTCCTTGTTCAGATACCAGCATATCTTTGGAAAGCTGTTCCATTGGCATATGTTTGGGCTGTTCTTGTAGCTTTGTGTTTGGCTTCATTCATTTTCATCTTTGCTGTAATGAAGAAGTTGGAAAAGGTTTGTTAATAAGATATTCTTTAATATTATATATAGTCCCAATGATACAAAATGTCATTGGGATTTTTTATTTCTTAATCTTGCAAGCAACAATTGTTGCGAATACAGCGAATATCGTGAAAATGATTATTCCTGGCGTGTAGTTTATTCTTCCATTATAACTTGTAACAATATTGCCAACAGTCATTGGTACAAGCATTAATCCTAAGTTCTGTATATAATAAATAATGCTATATGCAGTACCAAGTTGTTTCAATGGTACAAGTTTTGGTACTGTAGGCCAAAGAACGCTAGGAACTAACGAAAATGCTATTCCCATCATCACCATTATCATTATAGGCATCCACGCTGTGCCTGTTCCTATTGGCGACAAAAGAAGTAATAATGATACTACAACGATAAGACATCCAGTAACAAGAAGTCTTCTTGCATATCCATATTTGTCATTTATGTAACCAAATAAAGGCGTTAAAATAATTGTACCATACGGAAGAATTGATGTGATCCATCCAGCTGCAATTATATTCATATTGTATTTTTCAACAATAATATCTGTCGCGAATTTTAAAAATGGTCTAATGCTACTATAAAAACTTACGCAGAGTAGGGCAATGAACCAGAAATTAATATTCTTCAATAATGTTATTATTGATTTTATATTATATGGTTCTTTATCTTCTTCAGTATTGTTATCCTTTTCTTTAATTATTCCGTCGAAGTTCACATTATATATAAAAAATAATATGAAACCCAATAATAGAAGGATTGTACCAACCAACAATGAAGCTTGAATGCCTCCAAAATTCAAGGCTATAATAGGGCTGAAACTTATAGCACTGGCGGTTCCTAATCTAGCAAGAGCTACTTGTATTCCCATTGCTGAGGCTAGTTCATGTCCTGTAAACCATTTTGTGATAACTTTAGATACCGTTATTCCAGTGATATCGCATCCGACACCGAAAAGTCCGAATCCCAAAGCTGCTATAAGCACTTGTAATTTAATATGTTGGGGAATGAGTCCAAATAAAGTTAGTGGCAGATCAGTATAGTTTAGTGCAGATATGTATTTAATGGCAATATAGTTTATCAAGGCACCGCAAAGCATCATTCCTGTGGCTAGAATACCAGTAAAGCGTATTCCCATTTTATCGAGTATGATGCCACCAAAGAATAACATGAACAGAAATATGTTGAATATGCTATAGCTTCCTGCATAAAATCCATATTCAGCTGTTGTCCAATTCATTCCTCCTTTGTCTAAGGGGGATTTAAGGTTTGTTGTAAGTGGGGAAACAATATCCCAAAATACATATCCCATCATCATAATAATCGCTACGATTAAGAGAACTGTCCATCTGGTGGTCTTATTGTTTCCCCACATAATATAATGTATAATCTATTTCTTAATATTGGCTTTTTGCAATCCGTAGTTCTTCTTCTTGTCTAATATCATAAGAATAGTAGCTACAACAACTGCGGCTGCACCGAACCCTGCAAAAATACTCATTGACGTTGTGTATGAAGGATCATAATCGTTGACTTTTCCTATCAATACAGGTACAAGAGCAAGTCCTATATTCTGAATATAGAATATTATTGCATATGCACTTCCTAGAAGCTTCATAGGAATGATCTTTGGTACGCTTGGCCACATTGCTGAAGGAACAAGTGAAAAGGCAACACCCAAGATAATCATAATGATCACAGCAAACCATCCATAAGGAAGAACGTGTAGAGCAAAGATTATATGAATAATGGTGAGCATTATGCTTCCTATAAGCATTAAAGTAGCACCTTTACCAACTTTGTCATATATTGTTCCGAAAAGAGGTGTTAGGAATATTGTTCCGAATGGAATAAGTCCTGGCAAAATACCAGCAAAACCCTCACTGACTCCATAGTTAGCAACCATTAGTTTTGTTGCAAATTTAAGGAAAGGAAATACTCCGCTGTAGAATAACATGCAAAGCAATGTTATGCACCAGAAACCTGGATTAGAGAATATTAAGCCTAAATCCTTGACACGGAATTGCTCATCTTCATCTGGTTCATCTGGAGTATTCTTATTTTCAATTCCTGCTGCTTCAACTGATTTACTCAGCTTCTTATCCATTACGTTATAAACGAAGAAAGATAATGCACCAATAATCAATAATACTGCACCAAGAAGTACAGGTGCACTTACCTTGTCATGAAATGCTTTAGCTACTGGTAATGAAATCATCATTGCTGCGGCTGTACCTAAACGTGACAATGCAACCTGAATACCCATTGCTAGTGCCAGTTCATGACCGTTAAACCATTTTGTGATAATCTTGGATACTGTAATTCCGCATATTTCGCATCCCATACCAAAGATGGAAAATCCTAATGAAGCTACAGCCGCGGACATTGGAATATCAAAGTCGATTGCACTTATTGTGAAATGCTGATTACCGAAATCTGTAGATACACCAATATATTTGATGATAACACCAATTACCATGAAGCTGCATGACATCAAACCTGTAAAGCGAACTCCCATTTTGTCCAAAATGATACCACCAAAGAAGAGCATCAATAGGAATACGTTTATATAACTGTATGAGCCTGCAAAGAAGCCGTAGTCGGAAGAAGACCATCCAAGTCCACCTTCTGCTGTAGTTTTCGTGAGCAAAACTTCCAATGGTGACATCACATCTGTAATGAAATATCCCATCATCATTGTAAATGATACTATCAGAAGTGCTCCCCAGCGTGCACTTGGTGAATCACTAAGTATTTGTCTTATTTTCTCTGCCATAATATTATTTGATTTTTATTTTTTCAGCCATTTATCTAACCAGCTGAAGAATGTTCTTTGCCACAGAATACCATTTTGTGGTTTCAACACCCAATGATTTTCGTCAGGGAATAAAAGTAATTCTGCTGGAATACCACGCATTCTTGCTGCGTTGAAAGCTCCCATACCTTGATTAGCATTTATACGATAATCCTTTTCTCCATGTATAACAAGGATAGGTGTATCCCATTTGTCTACAAACTTATGAGGACTATTATTATATGTCTTAACGGCGTTAGCACTAGCGTTCTTATTCCAGAAAGCATCTTCATACTCCCAGTTGCTAAACCAAGCCTCTTCTGTATCAGTGTACATACTTTCAAGATTGAAAGCTCCGTCGTGAGCAATGAAAGCTTTGAAACGCTTATTGTGATGGCTTGCAAGATAATAAACAGAGAAACCTCCGAAACTTGCTCCTACACATCCAAGTCTATCTTTGTCAACAAATGGTAATTCTGCTGCGTCATCAATTGCGCTTAGATAATCATTCATGCATTGACCAGTCCAATCTCCACTAACTTCTTCGTTCCATTTGCTTCCAAATCCAGGTAGTCCTCTACGGTTTGGTGCAACAACAATATAGCCATTAGCTGCCATAATCTGAAGATTCCAACGATAACTCCAGAATTGACTTACTGGACTTTGTGGTCCACCTTCACAGAACAATAGAGTAGGGTATTTCTTGTTTGCATCAAAATGTGGTGGTAGTACAAGCCATACTAGCATTTCTTTACCATCTGTTGTCTTAACCCAACGCTGTTGAGTTTTTCCTAATGCAAGTTGATCGTAGATGTGTTTATTTTCAAAAGTTACTTGTTCTACTTTTGCTTTCTTCTCCTTACCTGGTTTTACTATATATAGTTCATCACCATATTGATGTGAATGACGGCTTGCAAGAAGGTAATTGCTGTTGTTAGCTAGTTGTACGCTTCCGTAGTCATACCAACCATCTGTTATTTGCATTACTTTTCCTTCAAGATTTGTTTGGTATAGCATTTCTGTTGCATGCCAAACTCCCATGAAATATATAGTCTTTGAGTCCTTACTCCAGCAATAATCGTCAACATTTGAATCGAAACTTTCTGTTACGTATTTCTTTTTGCCTGTTGCAATTTCCATAACACAAAGTCTGTTGCGGTCACTCTCATAACCATCACGCTCCATGCTTTGCCATGCAATATATTTACCATCGGCAGAAAATTTAGGATTTACATCATAACCAACATGCATGTCACCTTTCTGATGATTGACTTCTTGGTCTCTCATGCTCTTTGTGGCATCAATCATTGGTTCTTTGTAGCCTTCTGGTTTGCATAAGTTTACAGTTTTTCCTGTAGAAAGGTTGTAAAGATAGATGTCTGTGTCGGTTGATATTGCATATTCTACACCTTCCTTCTTTCTGCTTGTGTAGGCAATACTCTTAGAATCCATGCTCCATGAAATCTGCTCAATACCTCCGAATGGAGCTACTGGTGATTCGTATGGTTGACCTTCCATAATATCTTTGGCATTGCCAATTCCTTCTGCTGTTACTTCTGCAACAAAAGGATGTGCAATAGTCTCTACATAATGATCCCAATGGCGGTAGTTCATGTCTGTGATAAGACGTCCGCTAGCCTTAGGTAGATCCTCTGGATTCTTTTTAATAGAACCATAATATGGGATACTCTTTATAAATACAACTTTCTTTCCGTCAGGAGAGAACTTAAAACCCTCAACACTTCCGTCAGTATTAGAAAGTTGCTTACGGTCACTTCCGTCTGCATTCATACTCCATATTTCACCACTTCTGATAAATGCGATTTTCTTTCCGCATTCAATCCATGTAGCGTCACTTTCGCTCTTTTCGTCTTTAGTAAGTTGACGTTTATTCTTACCGTCAGCATTTTGCACGAAAAGCATCGTATGGCTCTTGTTTTCCTTAACACTGTAGTATGATACTTGATAAACAATCTGTTTACCATCTGGTGATGCCTCAGAAGAACCTATTCTTCCCATAGCCCAAAGTGCTTCAGGTGTCATTAGGTCTGATTCCAGTTTAATGTTGTTTGGTCCAATCATCGTTTGGGCATCAATTTTAGGCGATACAGCCAGCATTGCGGCTGTCATTGCTAAAGCAATAGTTTTATTCATTGATGTAATTAAAAGTAAAAAACCACAGATTTCAGCATAAAGCACAGATTTTAATTTTTTAAATATATATGATATATATTAAAATCTGTGCAGTCTTTTGAATCTGTGGTTATCTTTATATATTAAAGTCCTTTTTTCTTTTTGTTCAAGTCATCCTGTTTCTTATGCAGGTCTTCTTGTTGTTTCTTCTGCATTTCCTGAATAGCCTGAAGACGAGCAGCAAGTCCGCTTGTTTTCTTGTTAGGATTATTTTGATTAGCATTATAACGCTTTTCAAGAATTTCAAGAAGTTTTGCATCGTTCGTTGTCTTGCGCAAAGCCCACATAATAGCGGCACTGAAGAACAAACTTATGAAATAGTAGAAGTTCAAACCTGCACTGTAATCATTGAACATGAAGAAGAACATCAATGGCATGAGATACATCATCCATTGCATCATCTTCATTTGATCTGCTTGCTGACCTACCATTTGGTCTCTTTGCTGACGCATTGTCATAAGAGTGTATAGTACATTTGCAACGCAGAATAGGATACATGTTAAACTCAAGTGATCACCGATAAGCCAAACGTTTTTGTTCCATTCGAATATAGGGTCAAATGTGCTTAAATCCTTTATCCATAAGAAACTCTCTCCACGTAGCTGTATAGCATTTGGCACAAAGTTGAACATCGCAATCCAAATCGGCATTTGTATCAACATCGGTAAGCAACCGGACAACGGACTGACACCATACTTGGAGTATTCAGCCATCATGGCTTGTTGCTTTTGCATCTGATCTTCAGGTTTGCTGAATTGTGCTGTTGCTGCATCTAATTTCGGCTTCAGAACTCTCATCTTCGCAGAACTCATGTAACTCTTCTTTACCATAGGGTAAGTAATGAGCTTCAATAGTAATGTGATAAGAATCAAAATGATACCCATATTGATGTTCATACCAGTAAGGAAGTCGAACACATAAAGAGTAAACCATCTGTTGATTATTCTGAATAGAGGCCATCCTAGATATACAAGTCTTTCCAACTGTAGGTCTTTACCGAATTTACTTTCGTTTTGTATCTTCTGGAGAAGACGGAAGTCGTTTGGACCATAATAGAAATCAAATTTAGAAGGAGTCTTTCCGCTAGGATCAAAGAATGTCTTCATCTTAGCCTCATACTGCTTCAAATATCCAGAACCTTTCTCTTGAGGAATAGATGTCATAAGGGCATTTTCCTGGAAATCATTCTTAGCAATCATTACTGCGCTAAAGAATTGATTTTTAAAAGCTACCCAATCAATTTTTTCCTCAATACTTTTGTCAATGTTCTCTTTGCTTTCATTAAGATAGTCTGTTCCACCTTCAGTCTTGTGATATGTTAGTGTAGCATATCTGTTTTCAAAAGAGAAACCTCTTTCTTGCTGTCTTGCCTTGTCTTTCCAATTAACATCCATGTTCTGGGTGTTAGGAGCGAAGAGACCAGCCATACCTTGTGCACTCATTTCCATGTGCAGCATGTAGTCTTTTCCAAGAACATATTTAAGAGATATAGTCTTTCCTTGTCCTGCTTGTGCAGTAAATGTAACTGTAGAGTCTGTAACACCAGATGTCTGGAAATACAAATCACCAGTATTAATATTTACTTCTTTGGCAGTTAAAGTGTAGTTCAAACTCTGTTCTGAGCTATCAAAAAGAGTAACATCCTTCTTATCGTTAGAACCGTCCTTCTTTTTAATATCATGACCTACATAATTCTTGATAACTGCTTTCTCTACTACAGCACCTTTTGTATTAAAAGTAATTTCAATCTTGTTGTTTTTCAACACAACATTTTGTGCATTACCTTGAAGGGCTTCGTGGAATAGAGCAGTGGTATCTTCCAATACCTTCTTCTTTACCTCATTCTGTTTTTGAGCCTGAGCCAGCTTAGCTGTCTTTTCTGAATCTACTTTATGTGCCTGAGCAATGGAATCCTGTACGAAAGCTTTTCTTTGTTCTTCTTTGGAAGGTTGGTTATACCAACTGAATCCAATAAGGACTGCTGCAATACACAGAAAACCAATAATGTTGTTTTTATCCATTTATTATTTCTTATTAGCAATTGCTGTTTTTACAAAATCAACAAAAAGTGGATGTGGTTTCAATACCGTAGACTGATATTCTGGATGATACTGTGTTCCAATATACCATTTTAATCCAGGTATTTCAACTATTTCAACCAAATCACTTTCAGGGTTACGTCCAACACACATCATACCATTCTTTTCGTATTCTGTCTGATATTCGTTATTAAACTCATAACGATGACGGTGACGTTCTTGAATATTCTCCTTTTTATAGATGTCAAATACTCGACTTCCTTGTTTTAGAATACATTCGTAAGCACCAAGTCGCATGGTTCCACCCATATTTGATATATTCTTTTGCTCTTCCATAATGTCAATAACATTATGTGGAGTCTTTTCGTCCATTTCTCTACTATTTGCATCAGGATAACCAAGTACGTTGCGTGCAAATTCAATAACCATCATTTGCATTCCTAAGCAAACTCCGAATGTAGGAATGTCGTTGCAACGTGTATAATGTGCAGCAATAATCTTACCTTCAATACCGCGCTGACCGAATCCTGGACAAATCATAATACCGTCTTGTCCCTTCAATGCTTCACCAACATTCTCTTCTGTTAGATTTTCAGAATTTATGAATGAAATGTTTACTTTATAGTTATTGTATGTTCCTGCATGTGAAAGACTTTCGCGAATACTCTTATAGGCATCCTGAAGATCATATTTACCAACAAGACCAATATTTACTGTATCTTTAGCATTCTTGCGACGCTCAATAAATTCCTTCCATGGACCCAATGATGGTGTTTCTCCAATAGGTTCACCTGTTTTGCGAAGAATAGCAGTGTCAAGTCCTTGGTCCTGCATGTTTACAGGAACTTCATATATTGAAGGGAGATCTTCGCTTTGAACTATGCAATCAAAATCTACATTACAGAATGCGGCAACTTTTTTGCGTATATTTTCATCAAGATGCTTTTCTGTACGCAACACCAATATATCTGGTTGGATACCGATGCTCTGAAGCTCTTTTACACTATGTTGTGTTGGCTTAGTTTTTAATTCTCCTGCAGCTTTTAAATAAGGTACATAAGTAAGGTGTACGTTTATAGCTCTTTTGCCTAGTTCCCATTTCATCTGGCGAATAGCTTCCATAAAAGGAGCACTTTCAATATCACCTATGGTTCCGCCAATTTCAGTAATAACGTAGTCATAGTGGTATTTCTGTCCTAGCAATTTGATATTGCGCTTAATTTCGTCAGTAATGTGAGGTACAACCTGAATAGTTTTTCCTAAATAATCTCCACGGCGCTCTTTGTCGATAACAGCCTTGTAGATACGACCAGTAGTCATACTGTTTGCCTTAGTGGTATGAATACCAGTAAAGCGCTCGTAATGTCCCAAGTCTAGGTCTGTTTCCATTCCGTCTACTGTGACATAGCACTCTCCGTGCTCATAAGGGTTTAGTGTTCCCGGGTCAATGTTAATGTAAGGATCAAATTTCTGAATTGTAATGTTGTAGCCTCTGGCTTGCAGAAGCTTACCGATAGATGCACTAATGATTCCCTTTCCTAAAGAGGAAACCACACCTCCGGTTACGAAGATATACTTTGTTTCAGCCACGATAATGTAATTTTATAAAATTCAAAATGCAAATTTACGATAAAATTCCGATATCAGCAAGCGTTTTATTAGAAAGAATATGAAAATCCAATACTGGCATATTCCTTGTATTGCCAATATCCATATTTACCATCGCGATTCGTTCCGTCATCAAAGCGTGGATATATGAATATATTACTGCTGATATATTTGTTAAACTGGAATGTAATGGTGTTTTCCCATTCAATTTCAGCACGTTTGTATGTTGTGTATCCGTATAGACGAGTCTTCCATTTAATCATATCGCTGAAAGCCCAAGATAAATCCAATGTGCATTCAGAACCAATATCATTCAACGTGTGGTGGCCATCCTTTAAACCATATCTTGTACTCAATGCTAGTCGGCTTACGTATTTAAAGTTGTAAGCTGCTGGAGCAAGATGAATCGTTCCTGAAAGTTTATGGTTGAACCAGTCTACGTTGTAATCCATACCTAGAGATAGGTTGAGGTTTAATGGACTAGCAAAGTCGCTATATGTAAATGTGTCATTATTTTTATAGCCACGCATGAACTGGGTGTATGCGATAAACTGAACTGTATAATACCATTTTTTAGTAGCTTGTATTCCAAACTTTCCTGTATATCTCAGAAGGTCTTCTGTTGTCTTCAATGTGTGAAGGCTATCACTTTGGGATGTTTGCAAACCTAATTTCATTTCAAGTTTATTATCCCATTTCAGTTTTTGCTTATTGTTATAATTAGCTTGCAAAGTTACAGCGCCGACCATACTGTAATTGCTTTCTCCACCTTTGTACCAGTTATCTGAAACATAGTTTTGAAGGAATTGCAGATAGTAATCGCCATTGTATGACCAAAAGTTTGGCTTGTATATGCTAATACCAAAATCTTCTATTTCTGGTTCTACAGCTTTAGGAGCAACATGCTTTGTAAGTTCTTGTTCATCAGGTGTTATCCGGTGGCTTACTTCAAGTGTTGGTCCAATGATGTCAAGGTGACTTTCTGTTGTGCGAATCAAGTCAGGCCTTTTTAAGTATATTGACATCATAACGTTGTCAATAGCCTTATTGCTGAGGTCATTGTTATAACTTCCGATTGTCAGTGTTCTATGCGATATTCCTTTGTAAAAGGTTGGTGGCAAGAACAGTGGTGCATAACTTGCTTTCGGAAAGAAAGATATATATAGAGAGTCGTTGCCATATTGTGATAATGAATAATCAAAATCACTTTCAGCTGCTTCCAAACTGTCTATATACTTGTTAGTGAAAGCTGAATATTGTGTGCTCTGGTTTATAGGCTTTATGTTTTGCGCCACAGATATATTTGTGACGCATAGTGTCAAAACCAATGTAAATATTTTCCTGTATATTTTCATATCGCTTGCAAAGGTAAAAATAAAATGTTACTTTTGCAATATAAATATATGAAAAGAAATTTAATTATAATACTGTTATTTGTACCACTTATTTTGGGTGCAAATAATAAATTTGTTGACGAAAATAGGTTGAAGTCTGACATTATAAAATCATTGTCTGATTTTAGTAGATATATACTTGCAGATTTTGATGAAAATAATGGTGTGTTTAAAGGTGAAAACACCATGGCCAGCGATGAAAAATGGGTGCGGACTAATGCTGATTTGTCAATGATATCAGCATTCTTGTGCAGATATGGTAAGGATGTATCTCCGAAATTGAAAAATATGGCACGTCGTTCTTTGGATTATGCTTTATCAACTCATAAGGCGATTAGATTGAAAACTTGTCGTGATGGCAAATACTGGGGATCTGTATCTAAATCTGATTATCAATGGGAAAGTTCTCTTTGGGCAATGTCTGTTGCTTATTCGGCATATTTTCAATGGAGTTCGCTTTCCAAACAAGAAAAAGGAAATGTCTACAAACTATTGAAAGCTGAATGTAATTATGAATTAGAACGTAATATTCCAACAGGGTATATTGGTGATACAAAGGCTGAAGAAAACGGTTGGGAAGTTGATGTTCTTGCTGCAACTTTGGGATTATTTCCTGATGATGAACTTGCGCCGAAGTGGTTTGAGCGCATGCGTGAGTTTGCAATAAATAGTTATTCCCATTCTTCTGATTCGTTTAACAACACAATTATTGATCCTTATTATAACAAAACTAGAGTAAAAGATTTATATCGTGGTCAAAATCTTTATCATGATTATACTTTGCAGAATCATGGTTTCTTCCATACTAGTTATCAAAATGTGGTTATTCAGGAATTGGGTGAGGCCGCATTGGCTTTAAGGTTGTTTCAAGGTAAAAGACAAAAGTGGCATACTAATGCTTTGTTGCATAATTGCCAGAATGTAAATGATGAAGTATTGAATTGGTTTAGCCTTCGCGATGGAGAGCAGGCTATGCCAAATGGCAATGACTGGAGTATGTTTCTTTATGATCAGATAACGTCATATTCAACCATGGCTTGCATGTTGCCCAAAAAGAATATTAATGCTTTGGCTCTTGAAACAAAAGCATTGAAACAGATTTTGCGTCGACAAAATACAACCTCTGATGGTTCGTATCTTCTTCGTGCAGACGTAGGAGCTAGACGTATGGGAGTAGAGGCGCATAGGTTGATGATGAGTTGGCTTATGCATTATTGTTTTCCTGTTGGTAGCGTTGATATGAGTGAGAGCGAGTGGTGGGCTACTTTTGGTAAGCCAAAAAGCAAGTTCTTCCCAAATCAGAATATTGTTTGTTCTTATGCAAATTCTTCTTTTTCTTGTTTTAGTTGGAGTGTAGGAAAGCAGAGTTATACAGGATATTTTGCTCCTTTTGATAGTGCTCATAATAATATCGTTGTTCCATTTACTGCTCATAATACTGGTAATTTTATCGGTTGGCTAACCGTCAGTAACAGTAAGACAAATGCTGTTCCTGTTTGTGATGGAAAGGTGAATATTCCTGCTTGTGGAAAAGGGTGGAGTTACAGAGGTGAGCTGTTGACAAACGATAGTAGCCTACTTCATAAGTTTAATATAATATCTTTGACGGATGATCAGATTATTTTTTCTGATAGTATAATAGCTTTGCGCGATGTTGAAGTTACGGGTAATTTTTCTGGGCTGCTAGCAATTAGTATGGATCCTTTTACCGCTACATCACGCAAATTCTCAACAGAAAGTAATAGTTTTATTACTGATGGTACAGGACTGCATATTATGAATACAGGGTGGGTTAATATTGATGATTGTATAAGTGTTGTAACCCCAGATCATTCTACAATGGCATTTGGAGATATTACTAACAACAATTCTGTGTTGACAGCCAAATTATATCCGTTATACAATGACGTCAAGCGAAAATTTAATAAAGGAGATCTTGTTGATAACAGTCGTGTAATATATATATGCAATATAACGGCTGAACGAACACGTAAGTTATACGGAAAACCAAATTAAGTTAGTTCAGTCTAAATTTAATGATATATATTTTATTGAATAAAGATGCTCTTGAATAATATTTGTATATATTAATGTATGCGTGTGCGCGCAGTAGCAAGTTTTCAAAATCTGATGAAAGTACCATTATTATCAAAACTTTATGAAATAATAAACTAATCATAAATGCACTTTGATATTATGAAGCCTGGATTTCTCTCCGTGTTGATTTGAATTTTATATGGTTAGGACTCTTTCCCTGCGTTTATTCGTGTTTTTAGCTACGTGAGCTTCGGATTCTTTCGCAAAGCCCATAAATAGGGGAGTTGACGACACGTAGCTAAGTCAATTTAGCTACGATAGCTACGTTCTAGCTACGTTGTCTATTTCTCTCTATATATAATGTACACGTGCGTGCGCGCACCTATGACTTTTTGAAAATACTAGTGTCGAAGTGTCAATGTAATGAATATCAATATTTTACCGACCAATTTCACTGATCTATAGTGTCTGTGGAGTGACGGTAAAACATCAAGTTTTGCATGCGTTTCTATATAGAAACGTAAC
>JAGPJJ010000121.1 GCA_018054505.1 Prevotella sp. | reverse complement strand
GGAGATAGTGCAGTGATAGCATTGGCTTCAAAATATACTTGTCATTCTGATAAGGATTGTAGATTAAATATAAATGTATTTGATCGTAACGGAAACAATGTTATCACATATCAGACTGTGTTGCACGATAATCTTGTGAATGCTGCTTCCAAAATTCAACGTGAGCGTAACCTTGCCAGTAAGTCAATAAAGAATTGTGGCTTTGATGTAGTGCCAAATTTCTATCGTGCTCCGACAGATAATGATACAGGATTTGGTAATTGGCTGGCAAAAGATTGGAAGAATAATAGACTTGATTCTCCTGAAGTTTGTAAAGTCAATGATGATATAACAGAGTATCGTTATCCTAAGGGTAAAATTATAGTAACGCAATATGCCGATAGTCTGCGTTTTGATTGCAAAGGTGATTTACCAGAATTACCATGTCTTGGTATTGTCATCAAACTTCCATCTAGTTTTGAACAGTTGTCGTGGTATGGTCGCGGACCTTGGGATAGTTATCCTGACCGTAAACAGGCTGCTATTGTAGGTTTGTGGAAAGACAATGTGACAAATCAGTATACTCATTATCCACGCCCACAAGACAATGGTAATCATGAGGATTGCTCTATGGTGGAGTTAAAAAGTGCTGATGGTCACATCTTTAGGATAGAAGCTGATGGTGCTCCTTTCAGTTTTTCAGCTTTGCATTATTCTGATATAGATATTGCTACAGCTACCCATGACTATCAATTAATACCATCAAAATACACCTATCTCAAGATAAATTGTGCTGTGTTGGGATTGGGCAATGGTAGTTGTGGACCAGGGGTGTTGAAGAAATATTCTATAGATAGGACGAAAAGTCATACTCTTAAATTCCGTATGTATATAAGGTGAATATAAACTGCTATATGCTCATATAATACGCCGTCTTGTGTTAATATATGTTTTGGAATTTAAAATTTAACAATGAATAGTGTTTAATTGTTGGGAATTAGTATATCTTTGCGCCATCAATTTTGATATTTTATATGGATAATAGTAAAAGCAGTTTAAGTAGTCGCATTACAATGATGGGGCTACTTGTAACTCTCGGTATTGTATTCGGTGATATAGGAACGTCTCCTCTTTATGTGATGAAGACTATCATAAGGGCAAATCCCGCTTACGATGCCAATTTTATTATAGGTGCTGTTTCGTGCATTATTTGGACATTGACACTCCAGACTACACTAAAGTATGTAGTTGTTGCGCTTCGTGCAGACAATCATGGAGAGGGAGGCATCTTGGCTCTTTATGCTCTTTTGCACAAATACCGTTGGAAAAGCTTATATGTTGTAGCCATTATTGGTGCAGCTACGCTTGTTGCTGATGGTATAATAACTCCTGCTATCACTGTCACATCTGCCATTGAGGGATTGGAAGTTATCAATCCGTCGAATCCAGTACTGCCAATATGTATTGGTATCATATCTATATTGTTCTTGATACAACGTTTTGGCACAAGTGTTATCGGTCGTTCTTTTGGTCCGATAATGTTTTTCTGGTTCTTGATGTTGGGTATCATCGGTTCTATGAATATCCATTATGACTTAGCAATATTTAAAGCTTTTAATCCATATTATGCTATTCATGTTTTGGTAGCTTATCCGGAAACAAGTCTTATTCTGGGCGCAGTGTTCCTATGTACTACAGGAGCTGAGGCTCTTTATTCAGACCTTGGACATTGCGGGCGTAAGAATATCCGCATTAGTTGGATATATGTTAAGGCTATGCTGATACTTAATTATCTTGGTCAGGGTGCTTGGGCTATAAGTAGGATAGGTAATGATATGAATGGAATAAATCCTTTTTATGCTATCATACCAAAGGATTTCCTAGTCTTTGCAATAGTAATGGCTACTATGGCGGCTGTCATAGCCAGTCAGGCTCTTATAAGTGGATGTTATACCATCTTCAGTGAAGCTATAAATCTTAACTTCTGGCCACGTCTAAAGATTAAGCACCCCACAAATTTTAAGGGACAGATATATATACCGTTGGTAAACAATTTCCTATTTTGTTTCTGTGTATTCACATTGATATTATTCCAGACTTCAGATAATATGGAGGCTGCTTATGGATTGTCTATAACGATAACAATGTTGATGACAACAATCCTTCTCGGTGTATATCTGTGGCATGGAAATGTAACGAGGATATTTGCAATACCTTTTTTGGTGGTATTCATGACAATAGAGAGTTGCTTCCTTTTGGCAAATGTAGCCAAATTCATGCGTGGAGGTTGGTTCACTCTTCTCATAGCTAGTTTCTTCTTCATTATAATGATGGTATGGTATAAGGCTTCTAAAACTCGTCAGCGTAATCTGAAACTGGTTAAGATAAAGGATTACCTACCAGTAATAAAGGATTTGAAAGCGGATACGACCATTGCAAAATATGCCTCTAACCTAGTGTTTATTAACTGGGCACAAAAGGAAGATGAAGTTGAAGATAAACTTATATATTCTATATTGCGTAAGCAACCTAAGCGTGCCGACCATTATTGGTTGATACATCTAGATATGGTTGATGAACCTCAGACATTGGAATATACAGTTGATACATTACTTGACGATACTGTTTTTAATATCCGCATTAAGATAGGATTCCGTGTGCAACCGTTTGTTAGTCAATTTTTGCGTCAGATAATCAATGATATGACTAAGCGAAATGAAGTAAGCATCACAAGTGGTTATCCATCATTGCGTAAGCATGGCATACTTGGAGATTTCTGTTTTGTTGTCATTCATCGCATTTTCTATCCAGCAAGTAGTGTTAGTGCATTTGAGCAGTTTGTTATGAACCTATACGCATTGGCTCGTCACATGGCTATTCCTGAGCAGCATTGGTTGGGCTTGGATACAAGTAACGTTGTTGTTGAGAATGTTCCGCTTATAATAAATCGCAACTGTCAACAAAAGATAGTAAGGGTTGAAAAATAAAGTTTCAACCCTTTAAAGCTTAAAATTTTTATTTTCGTTAAACAAACTAAAATAATTCATTATTGTTTGGTTTATAATATAAACCTGTTTATATTTGCACTATAATTATAACAGTTAGGCGTTAGTTCGCCTTTCTTTTTACTTCGAGTGGTTTATTTTATAAACCGTTTTGTATTGTTTAATGTGTAAAATAACAAAAGACATGAAAAGATTTATTTTATCAGTTTTAGTATTAACTGCAGTATCGTGTTTAGCAAATGTGACTAATCTTACAATTTCCATTAATGGAATACGTAGCAACAAAGGAAAGATACTCATCATGATTAAATCTGTTAGTAGTGATGCTACATACAAGCAGATGAACGAGGTAACATGCGACTCATGCAATTTTGTTTTCAATGATGTTAAAGATGGTACATACAAACTATCTGCTTTTCATGATGAGAATGGTAACTATAATATTGATAAAGACGAAAAAGGTATTCCAACAGAAGGATTTGTTTTGAAAACAATTACAGTTACCGACTCTAAGGCTTCAACTCATGAAGCTATAAAATTAAAACTATTCTATCCGTTAACAATAAAATAACAATAATTATGAAGAATAGTCTCTTACTTGGACTTGTTATTTGTGCATTACCATGCAATGCACAAACGGACTCTACGAATGTAGTAACTCTAAATAAAGAACCGATACAACTTAAGGAAGTGGTCGTAAAATCACAAAGTGTAATAAATAAAGCAGATAAAATAATAAAGATTATTTCTAATAATGATAATAAAAATGGAGAAGAACTTCTCCGACAGACCCCTAGTATAGCATTAAATGGTAAAGACATAACCATTAATGGTTGCAGTGGTACAAAAGTATTTATTAATGATAGAGAAGTCAGACTTACAGGAGATAATCTAATATCTTATATTCGCAGTCTTAGTTCTAAGGATGTTGCAAGCATAGAGGTCTTACCTGTTGCAGGAGCAAGTTATGATGCAGACGCAAGGGGAGGAATAATAAGAATTAAACTTAGACGTAAATTTACAGATGATTATCAAGGTAATGTTGCTGTTAAAGGAATGATTTCTGATAAAAGTTTTGCAACTTTTCCTTCATATTCCTTCAATATGCATCAACATAAATTCGACTTTTATACATTTGGTTCGGGTTCTTGGACAACACGTGATAAAGGTACTATATTTGCAACACGTTTATATAAAAATAATACAAATCATTATTCAAGTTTTGGTGATGTAAATACGCCGGCTAATAATCAGAATATATGTGCAGGTGCATTCTATGAGATTGATTCATTAAGGACAATTGGTGCCGAAGTAGGATATTTTCATGATTATACAGATATGGAAACAAGTAGTGATTCTTATCTTACATACAATGATGCTATACAAAATAGCAATGCACAATATACTCAAAGGATGAAGTTCAACATGTTATCTGGTTCAATTAATTATCAAAGAAAATTTGATAATGATGGTTCTATGTTTAAAATAATGGTTGATTATGTTAATAAGAAATCTATAAATAATAGTTTATATAATCTTCTGTTTTTATGGAACAACAGAGACTCTACTTATAGAAGTAATCTTTCATCAACATATAAGATTGCTTCCGCAGATGTATCTTATAAGAATGTATTAACAAGTGGGACTGCATTACTTACTGGAATAAAGTTCACTACAACACAAATGAACAATGATAATCGCTATCAATCTTTTGTTGATGATAAATGGAATGATGTATTAGCATATAATTATTCATCTAGGTATAACGAGAATATATTTGCAGGTTATGCTGAATTTAATACAGAGGTTAAACAATGGCAGATAAGTACAGGATTAAGAATTGAAAATACTAACACAACAAATCATAATGTTGGTCTGAAAAAAAACTATTTTAATATATACCCTCATGTCATCCTTGGATATTCGTTTGATGAAATGAAAAGGTGGATGCTTTCCTTGAGATATGCTAGGCAGATAGAACGGCCTGCTTTTGATGCACTCAATCCAAATCGAATAGTGTTGTCGCAATACTCATACCAGGTTGGTAATCCAGATCTTAAGCCTTCATACATAAATAGAATCAGTGCAACACTTATACACGATTATAAATACACACTAACCTTAGGATGTGATTTGTATACAGACTTGATAAGAGAATTTGCCAAACAAGATTTGAATGACAAGAATGTGTCTTATATAACGTTTGAAAATCATAATCGTGAGAATCATTGGTTTGTAAATATAAACGCACCATTTCAATTTGGAAAGTTTATAACATTAAGCAACAACTTAACTCTGGTCAGACAATGTATACAAATGACGGCTAAAGATGATTATAGCAATCACAATCTCATATTTCTTAATTGTCTAGCAAATGTACGTCTCCCATACAAATTCGATGCAGAAATAGAATATGACATGCATAATCGTCTGTATTCGGGCAATAGTTCTATAAAATCAAGCAATAAAATAAACTTTAAGCTAAAAAGAGCAATTGCTAAAGATAAAATATTGTTGACTGCGGGAATTGACAATATTCTAAACGAACCTGCTAGATATCAATCAGATCTTAACGAATACTCGATTTTAACCAGAAATCTAATGGGATCAACAGGTAGATTAATAAATTTGTCATTAACATATAACTTTAATAAAGGTAATAAAATAAAATCAAGACGAGTTGAAAATAGTTCTGAAGAAGATCGTGAAAGAATCTCTAAGAAACAATGAATAAATGTAATAATACACAATAAAAATATTGTCTAAGTAACTATTTTACAGAAGTTTTTATAATTTTGCAAACAAATATACTATAATGGAAGAAAAGAATATAGACGAGAAAGAGAGTTTAGAACTTATTTCTCAAATGATACAATCTACAAAGGAATATATGGA
>JAGPJJ010000120.1 GCA_018054505.1 Prevotella sp. | reverse complement strand
TAACTTATGCGTTGATAACATAAAGTTACTGAAAATCAGTCACTTAACCAAATTTTACATACTAAGTATTGTTAATATATTCCATTGATAATGAGATAGTTAACTAATTATTTAACGGACTATTGTATAATAAAAAAGACTAATCATATTTCATTAATACTTAATCATTTATTATCTTTGTGCCCAATGAACAGAATCTTTATATCTATATTATCTGTATTATGCTGCATCGCAGCGTATGCTCAGAATGTTATCCACGAGGGACCGCTTCACAGTTTCGATTCGCCCCGTGATGGATGGTTGTTGCCTGGCGATACCATTTATAATGATACTGCACAAATTGTATATTCAGGAGAAGCTCACAAAATTGATTTTGTTAAGGACAAAGAAAACAAATCAAATGATGTTGTCGCTCCAACTATGCTATCACCATATTTATATGACTATGGCTGGGGATTACATCGTGGGCTTAACGTTTCGGTTGATCTATCAGCTTTTGCTACAATTGGTCATAACCTACCCCATCATGGAGGTTTCACCCAGCGTCTCAATGCTACATATCTAGCACCACTAACCAAAGACAACAAACTATGGCTTGCCGCTGGTGGATACATCCAAAATATTAACTGGGGAGGTGATTCATACAAAGATGGAGCACTTTATGCAGCGTTAGGTTACAAGTTCAACGACCATTGGGAAGCATGGGTATATGGACAGAAAAGTGTAGCTAATAATTACAGTAATTATAACACATATAATAGGTATATGTATGGGCCATCATATATGTATGGAATGGGCTATGGTGTAATGGGGTCTTCAATGGGTATGCCAGGAGCAGACGTCATTGGTGCTGCTGTTAAATATAAATTTAGTCCATCATTCTCTATACAGTTAAATGTAGAGAGTGCATGGTATAACAACAAGGGCTTTAACTATTTCGACCAATACAACTACCCTACACCCCAACAGCACTAAGCTGTATATTTGAGGCGTAGGCTGTTTAGTACTACACTGACACTAGAAAAAGCCATCAATGCACTTGACCACATAGGTGTTATCTGAAAATTAATCCCAAACACATACATAACTCCAGCAGCCAATGGTATACATATTATATTATATATGAATGCCCAAAACAGGTTTTGCCATATCATTCTAACAGTCTTACCACTTAACTTTATTGCTTTCGGTATATTTCTGAGATCATCTCCAAGAAGTGTAACTTGAGCTACATCCATAGCAACGTCAGTTCCATTGCCAATAGCAATACTTACATCAGCCAAAGCAAGAGCTTGGGTATCATTTATTCCATCACCTATCATAGCCACAGTCTTTCCGCTTTTCTGTAATTCCATTACTAGATTTTGCTTATCTTGCGGAAGAGCCTTACTTCTATAATTAGTTATACCTGCTTTTTCAGCCCAATATCTGGCAGCATCATCTTTATCGCCACTCATCATATGGATTTCTACACCCATATTCTTCAATTCAGTAATTGCTTCTTTGGCATTTGGCTTTAACCTTTCTCTATTTTCAAATGATATATCGTCAGCACGAGTAAAATCTATATTTTTATTTGGAATAGTAAGTGTTCCCGTTTTATCTATCACTACAGCATTAACTTTTCTCATTTTTTCCAAAGCTGTAGCGTCTTTAATCAAGACTTGCTCTTGTGCTGCTTTACCGATTCCAACCATGAGTGCGGTTGGTGTAGCCAATCCCATTGCACATGGACATGCAATAACCAATACTGAAATAGCAGAGATTATAGCTTGTGGAAGAAATTCATTACCACCAATCAACCACCATAAGAGAAAAGTCACCAAAGACAAGACTGTTATAACTGGTACAAAAACAAGGGCAGCTCTATCTACAATTCTTTGAACAGGAGCTTTGCTTCCTTGTGCTTGCTGAACCATTTTTATTATATGTGCAATAGCTGTATCTTCACCAATTTGTATAGCCTTCATACGTATTTTTCCTTGACTTGGTATAGTTCCGGCTATTACGCTGCTACCTATAATCTTTTCAGAAGGGGTAGGCTCACCGTTTATCATACTTTCATCCACGTAGGCTGCATGACTGTTCATAAAACTTTCAGCCATTGTAACAACACCGTCAACAGGAATTTTATCTCCAGCTCGCACCTCTAATATATCTCCTTTCTCTATTGTAGAAATTGGAACATCTTCTATTTTCTCACCATCTACGATTCGCGCAGTTTTAGGTTGCATTCCCACCAGCTGTCTTATTGAAGAGGCCGTTCCATCTTTAGCTTTTTCCTCAAGCAGCCTACCTGTTAAGACAAAAGTTATGATCATAACAGAAGCATCATAATATGTATGAGCTACTATACCTTCTTTTGCCCAATAATCATTTCCCCAATATGTATTGAATACACTAAATAAGAAACTTATTGATGTAGACAATGCCACCAGAGTATCCATATTTGCAGTACCATGCTTTAGATTTTTCCATGCTGACACAAAAAATTGTCGACCACAATATCCCATTGCCAACATTGATATTATCATTGCTAACTGATTGGAATAATCTCTATTACCTAAATCAATCCACATCATAGAAATAGACATTGTGAGTATAGAGAATATCCACGCTAAAATTGTTTTGCGTTTTAAAATAACAAAACTTCGTTTTTCGATTTCCTCTAAACTACGATCTCCTTCTATCACCATGTCATATCCAATATTATTAATCTCATGTTTCATTGTTTCTAGAGAAATAACTTCTGGATTAAAATCTATAAGAGCAGAACGTCCTGGTAATGACACAGATGCTTGATTAATTCCTTCTAAGGAATTCAATTTACGTTCTACGTTGGCAGAACATGCAGAACATGCCATGCCAACAATCGGAATCATTTTCTTCATAAATACAATTATACTATTAATTCATAACGACCTGAATTTTCAACAGCAGTCTTGATATCCGTATCAAGCACAATCTTTTCATCAAAGTCTACTGTAACACTTTTAGCATCAATGTCAGCTACAGCATCATTAACTCCATTAATACACTTTATAGCATTTTCAACATTTGCCTTACAATGTACACACTTCATTCCGTTTACAGAAAAAATTTTCTTAGCCATAATATTCTTTTTTAATTAATACTTCTGCAAAATTAATGTTTTATTAGTCTATTGTGTTATAGAATTATGGATGTTTCTTATGATTTTCTTGAACTATCAAGCCTAAAATGGACCAAAATGCAACATATAGCTTAAAATATGTAAAAATATATGAGTTAAATTTGCATATTCAAAATAAACTCCTTACCTTTGCCGCGCCTTACAGAGATAAGGGCGTTTAGCTCAGCTGGTTTAGAGCATCTGCCTTACAAGCAGAGGGTCGGCGGTTCGAATCCGTCAACGCCCACCAAGGGGTGGTTACCAGAGTGGCCAAATGGGGCAGACTGTAAATCTGCTGGCTATGCCTACGGTGGTTCGAATCCATCACCACCCACTCCACTTTAAGAGATTTAGTTTATACTAAATCTCTTTTTTTGTTTTACTGAAAATATTTATTTTTATGGAAACAATTTTATACATAAAGAATATGGTTTGCGATCGCTGCAAAATGGCAGTCAGGAAGGTTATTACTGATAACGGATTGCACATTGTTGATTTGGAACTTGGCGTGGTAAAACTTAATGATGTCATTGAGGAATCAATCCATAATAAATTACAAGCCGAACTTAGCTGCTTGGGATTTGAACTTCTTGATGATCATCGTCAACAAATTATTGCAAAAATAAAATCATCTATAATTGAATTAGTCCACTACCGTGATAATAAGCCAGCAATCAATATTAGCGACTATCTTTCCGGTCAACTGAATAGCGACTACAGTGCATTGAGCAAACTATTTAGCGAGGTGACAGGAATTACTATTGAACGATACTATATTGAACAACGTATCGAAAGAGTCAAAGAGCTTATAAGATATGATGAACTAAACCTTACTCAAATATCATTGCAAATGAATTATTCAAGTGTGGCATATTTAAGTAGTCAGTTCAAAAGTGTAACAGGCATGACTCCTACAGAGTTTAAAGCTTTACGTAAAAACACTCGAAAAAATCTAGATAGCATTTAACGCAACTCTCTGAATGTATACATCATTATTGGAATGGTAAGCATACATGCAAGGCTATCACTTATAAGCTGTGTTATCTCTAAGCCAAACAAGCCAAAACATCTTGGAAGTATTATTATCAATGGAATAAAAAATAGTCCTCTTCTTGCTGATGCCAACAAATTAGCACGCCACGGTTTACGACACGTCTGAGTACACATATTACTAGCCATTGTAAATTCATTAAAAGGATACCCAAGAAGCTGCCAGCCCAAAGCTGCACTTCCTATTTTAATAACTTCAGGATCATTTCTGAACAATCCTATAATATCATTACTGAATGATAAACCAATTACTGTACAAATAAGAAGAAACGCTGTACCTAACTTGACAGTAAACCAATATCCTTTCTTTAATCTTGGATATAATTTTGCACCATAACAGAAACCGCATAATGGCTGAAAGCCCTGTCCCAAACCTATTACAATAGACATCACAAACATTGCAATTCTAGTAACAATACTCATAGCGGCTATTGCAGCATCTCCAAAAGCTCCGGCTGATAAATTTAGTACAATTGTGGCTGTACATTCTAGGCCCTGACGTGAAAGTGAAGGACTACCTCCATAAAATATTTCACGCAACGCCCTCCATGATGGAGAAAAGTATTTGAAATGTATTCCTATATTTTGATTTATATATGAAAGACGTAGCAATATGCAGAAAGATATTATTTGTCCAATAACTGTTGCCAAAGCAGATCCTCGCACTCCCATATTAAATCCAAAAATAAATAATGGATTTAGCACCACATTAATTAATGTACCAGTAACTATACCCCACATAGCAAATCTTGCATTCCCCTGAAATCTCATCTGATTATTGATGGTCAATGAAGCTGTAAGAAAAGGCGCGCCAAGTAATATGGTTCCCATATAATCCTCTGTGTATGGCAATATGGTGGGAGTACTACCTAGAAAAATAGAAATTGGTTTTATCATTATCTCGCCAACAACAGTAAAAATTAATCCACATATGACAGAGAAGAAAAATGCTGTACTTGCCATTTTTTGAGCATTTTCATGACGCTTTGCACCTAATTCGCGAGAGATGTAATTACCAGAACCATGACCAAAGAAAAAGCCAAAAGCTTGGATAAAAAACATCACAGAGAACACTATTCCGACAGAAGCTGTTGCTTGGGTACTAAGTTTTCCGACAAAAAATGTATCTGCCATATTATACAAACTCGTTACAAGCATTGATATAATAGTGGGAACAGCCATTTTCAATATTACCTTGTCTACTGGTGCAGACGTCAAAAATGTGTAATTATCTATTTTTTGCATTGCAGGTGTAAAAGTATTGTTATTTTTTCGAACATACAAAAATATGGTGTCTATTAACAATAATAAGCGTATCACAAAAACTCTAAAAGCGCCACATACTACAAAGTATATGGCGCACAATAATCATTCATTTTTAGTCTTCCGACTTTTAAAAAAATACCTCCTGAATAATCTTTTTTACATTTGCTAATTACTATCGAAAAACTTGAAGCTTATAAATGCAAAAATAAATTATTACGTTAAATAGAGACTTTTCTAATCTTTTTTATATAAACAAAAAGTGTCAGTACACATAATTTTAAAGTTGAACTATCAATACTCACTTGAGAAATGCTTAATGCGAATGCGATTTATTATTTTTATATTTTATCTTATTGTATATTTATCTTTTGTACAAAGAAAGAAAAATAAATAACACCAAGCAAGAAAAAATACATTTTTTA
>JAGPJJ010000119.1 GCA_018054505.1 Prevotella sp. | reverse complement strand
TATCTTTGTCTCTGAATACTAAACCAAAATTCATGAAACGCAGTTTGTTACCGACCTTTATCTTTTTATTCTTTGCCTTATGCTCTCAAGCACAAAGAGTAAACCTTGATTCTTTATACAATTGTCTAGACAATGAAATAACGAAGTCAGAGAAATATATACAACAGAGAGAGCTACGTATTGACAAGATAAAAGCTAAACTCTCCAATACTTCGGCAATGTTGGACCGTCATCGTCTTTCATGGAATCTTTTCAGAGAATATCAGGCATATATGAATGATTCTGCAATTCATTATCTTAATTACTGTATAGATATTGCCTCTAAAACCAAACAACAGAAGTTACTTGTAAGTGACTATATTGCACTTATTCATCAATATGCAGCAACCGGATTTTATAATGAGGCTTTGGAATATCTTAAATATATAGATGGTAGCAAACTGAAGGGACAACAACTTATTGATTATTATGCTTGCTGCAACCATTTATACGGTGAAATGGGCTGTTATTCTAAAGATGCGAAACTAAAGAATCGATGTTTCAGGCTTTCAGGCATCTTTCGTGATTCGCTATATAGCAAAGCGTCTCCAAATTCAAACATATACTTGTGGCGTAAAGTTTCAGAGCTCACTACCGACAACAAATTTAATGAGGCCATGAAAGAGTGCGATAAATGGATGAAACAAGTCAAGCCTAACACTCATGACTATGCGAATATGGCTTTCTTTAGATCTGAGATTTATAAAGGGATGCACAATATTCCGCTTTGTAAATATTGGTTGGCTATATCTGCACTTTGCGACATACGCGATGCCGTTATGGACCAAGCATCGTTATGGAGTCTTGCTAACATGTTGAGCCGAGAGGGAAACTTGGAGCGTTCAAACAGATATGTTGAATATTCATGGAACTGCACACAGAGATACAACACCCATCTTAGGAGTTGGCTTATATCTCCTGTTTTAGGAGTTATAAGTGACACTTATAAAACAAATCTTAGAAAAGCAAACTACCAGCTTAAAACGCTTATCGGTGCGGTGAGTCTACTTTCTATATTTCTGTTGGCTTCATATATATATGTTTGCCACAAGAAACGACAACTTTCCATTGCAAGAAACGAACTTAAAACAATAAACTGGAAACTAGAGAGTCTAAACTCAAAACTAAGCGGTAAAAATGAAGAGCTATCGTCATTAAATACAAAACTGAGCGAAACGAATCGTCTTAAAGATGAATACATAGGAAAATTCTTAAGTGCATGTTCCGAATATATCGATAAAATCGACAATTATAGAATAAAGATAAATCGCAAACTAAGAACTAACCAGATGTCTGATTTGATAAAGATGACAAGTTCTGATCAACTGAAACAAGACGAAATAAAAGAACTTTTCGACAATTTCGATTCCGTGTTTCTTAATATTTTTCCAAACTTCGTTACCGACTTCAATCTTCTTCTTCAGCCTCAGCATCGGATAACGCCACCTTCAAAAACGCAACTCACTACTGACTTGCGTATATTTGCATTAATAAGACTCGGCATTGAAGAGAGCTCAAGAATAGCAGAATTCCTTCGATATTCCCCAAACTCAATATATAACTATCGAGCAAGAATAAAGAGCAAGGCTTTGTGCAACAGAGACGAGTTTGAACAGAAAGTAAAAGAGATTGGCATGGATATGTAGCTTATTATCTTATTTAGAATAAGATGCTGGTTTTCCAATATTTTTTGTTACCTTCGCAACAAACTATCACTAGTATTTCAACATTTATTTATAAAAACGCAACGTGAACAAAAGTATTAAAACCGTAATTCTTGATTTTGATGGTACTCTTGGTGACTCATACAACATCATAACCAAGACGATGATGCAGACTATTGCAGAGTTAGGACTTGAATATCGCTCACCAGAGGAATGTGCAAAAACAATTGGGCTTCCTTTATTAGAATGTTTCACAAGCATCATTCCTATGAGCGATGAAATGGGGCAAAAATGTGCAGAGACATACCGTCGCATATTTAACGAGAACAATATTCCAGGAGCAGTAACACCATTTCCAGGTGTTATAGAAACTCTTAAGAAATTACACGAAAAGGGGCACACCTTTACGATAGCAAGTAGCAGAAGTCACCATTCATTGGAGAATTTCGTAAAAGAACTTGAATTAGAAGAGTATATCACGTACGTACTAGGTGCAGACGATACTAAAAAAGCTAAACCAGATCCAGAACCTGTATTAAAGACTCTCAGTCATCTTGGTGAAGACTCTACCAAAACAATTGTTGTTGGTGACACCAAGTTTGATATTTTAATGGGCAGAAATGCAGGCACGTTTACCTGCGGTGTGACCTACGGCAATGGAAGCAGAAAGGAACTTTTGGATGCCGGAGCCGATTATATCATTGACGATTTCAGAGATTTGATTGAATATATTTAAATAAAATAATAAGTAATATGAACATTAAGGCAAAATTAGTAATCAGCATCTGCACATTCATACTTAGTACAAGTGGATATGCAGCAAATACATTTATGGCTGACTCAACAAAGCAGGACGTCCATACTCAGTCACAAGATGACAATAAGGACCTGAAGAAAAAGAAAAAGGATGATGGAAAGAAGCCTGAAAAGAAAAATGAATATGACGAACTCATAAAGAAAGGCGGAACTGTTAAGAAAGGTTTGTTCACTGTCAGACACATTGAAGATAAATGGTATTTTGAAGTACCTGACTCTATTATAGGAAGATACCTGCTTGCTGTAACAAGACTTACAGCAGTACCTCAGGGATTGGGCAAGTTTAGCGGTGAGGAAGTCAACGAGAATACGCTTTACTTTGAAAAGAGAGACGACGCTACTCTACTTTTAAGAGCTTACGTACTTAGTCAGTTCGCAGGAGAAGATACTAACATATCAAAAACTCTCAAGGCCTCAACAACCAATCCTATTATAGCTTCGTTTAAGATTATTGGCAAGAACAAGGATAAGCACATGTATCTTATTGATGTGACGAATTTATTCCTTAAAGACAATGATGTCGTAAGTATTCCAAAAAATAATTCACGTACTTACGGAGTAAGCGGACTGCAAAGTGATCGTACATTCATTGATACGATGAAAGTATTCCCAATAAATGTTGAGATCGCATCTACACGTACATACTCTGCTGCAACTTCTGGTGGAGTTGATTCTAGCAGTGATGACGCTTCTATACGCAGATCATTCCCTCCAGCTTCTTTCACAGGAAGTGTCACGATAGGACTCAATACGAGCATCGTTCTTCTACCTAGTGTACCTATGCGTAAGCGCTTATGGGATGAAAGAGTTGGATATTTCACCACCCGTATCACATATTTTGATGACGATCAGCACAAGACAGACCGTGAACAGATTGTTGCTCGCTATAATCTTGTGCCAAAAGACAAGAAAGCTTATGCTAAAGGTAAACTTGTTGAACCTGTTAAGCAGATTGTATATTATATAGACCCTGCTACACCAAAGAAATGGGTACCCTATTTAATTCAGGGTATCAATGACTGGAACGTAGCATTTGAAGCTGCAGGCTTCAAGAATGCAATTGTAGCGAAAGAATGGCCAAATGACAAAGACATGAGCGTTGACGATGCTCGTTTCTGCGTACTAAGATATCTTCCAGCCGAAATCGAGAATGCATACGGTCCTCATATCATTGACCCACGAAGCGGTGAAATCATTGAAAGCCACATCTGCTGGTATCATAATGTGATGAATCTTCTCACAAAATGGTATATGACACAATGCGGTCCTCTTGACAAGCGAGCTCAGACAATGCACTTCGACGACGAACTTATGGGACAGCTCATTCGTTTTGTGTCTAGTCATGAAGTTGGACACACGCTTGGCTTACGCCACAACATGGGAGCCAGCAATGCTACTCCAGTAGAAAATCTACGTAATAAAGCTTGGGTTGAAGCCCATGGTCACACAGTTTCTATCATGGACTATGCACGTTTCAACTATGTTGCTCAGCCAGAAGACAACATCTCTCCAAAAGGATTATTCCCACGTATCAACGACTATGACAAATGGGCTATAAAATGGGGATATCAATACCGTCCTGATTTTAAGGATGAGATTGAGGAGAAAAAAGGACTCATGAAGGAAACAACAGAGATTCTGAAGAATAACCCTCGTCTTTGGTTTGCAGGAGAAGGACGCGATGAAGACCCACGTTCACAGTCTGAGGATCTTGGCGATGACAACGTGAAAGCCAGCGACTATGGTATCAAGAACCTCAAGCGAGTAATGGCAAATCTACCAAAATGGACTCATCAGGACAATTATCAATACGAAGACCTTGAGGAAATGTACGGAAGCGTATGCGATCAATTCCGTCGTTATATGAATCATGTGATGAAAAATCTTGGTGGACATTATCTGAATAACCTACCAGGAAAAGCTCCTGTGGAGATTGCTCCTGCATCAAAGGAATTGGAAGTTCTCGACTATCTAGACCGTCAGATTTTCAACGCTCCAATGTGGCTTTATCCTCAAGACATTGTTTCAAAAACAGGAACTAACGTCGCTAAGGATATTAAGGACCGACAAGATAAGTTGATAAACATAGCGCTATCTGCTAGAATATTGAATATCATATATGATGACTCTTTCTCATCAAAGGATGCTTTGCAGTTGGATACATACCTCAATAAGCTATTTTCTACTGTATGGAAACCTATTGACAATGAGAACAGCATTAAGAATAACGCACGCCGTTCATTGCAAAGAAGCTATATCGACAGCCTTAATTCATTGCTAAATCCTGACGAGAAGGCTAAAAAGAGCGACAATGGCTACTATAACAGCGATGCTATACTATATGCCTCTCAACATCTTGATAAAGTTGAGAGCTATGTCAAGTTGCAGGCAGCTAAAGCTACAGGCATAAACAAGGTTCATTACAATGATATTCTCAGACAATTAAAACTTATCAGAGAACGACAGACAAATATAAAGTAAGATCTAACTTTATTGTAGCCATAGATAAAATGGCAAACTATATATTACGGCGTGATTTCATCATTTGAAATCACGCCGTAATCATTTGTCAGAACACAGCATTTTCTGCCTTTACTATCTATTTTCTTCCTTTTTATAAGTTTTTTATTACCTTTGCACTCGCCTTGCAACGAAGCAAGGTGAATAAGATACAATTAATGTACAAAACAATTTTCAACAAGCGCAGTAGCTTTAAGTTTACTCATTTCAGTAACAAAGGCTATGCACTCTTCTCTTGCTTGGGCAAAGAGGTAATTGTTGGCACACTTAGCGTGGCTTCACTCACTAATGCGAGAGCTAACGGCGTAAGCACAGATGTTGCCAAGATTGATACCTCTTTCTACAAGAACGGCAAAGAAGTTGTGCTCGACGAGGTGAACGTCACCGGATCGAGAGCTCCGCTGACAAGAAGTCAGCAGACGAGAATGGTAACTGTACTGAGCCGCGAAGATATTCAGGCGGCTCCTGTACAAAGTGTAAACGATTTGCTTAAATACGCTGTAGGCGTAGACGTAAGACAAAGGGGACCAATTGGTGCCCAGACTGATATCAGCTTACGTGGCGGCAACGACGAGCAAATCACAATTCTCCTTAACGGCATCAACATCTGCGATCCGCAGACTGGACACAATGCTTTTGATTTCCCAGTTGATATAAGTGAAATCGAACGTATTGAAATTTTAGAAGGTCCGGCAGCACGTGTCTATGGCACATCTTCACTACTTGGTGCAATCAATATTGTTACAAAGACTCCTTCACAAAGCAGCCTTTCCGCACATGTGGAAGGAGGAAGCTATGGATATTCTTCAGAAGGAGCCAGAGCTAACATTGTTAAGGGAAACTGGAACAATTCTTTTTCTGCCAACTACACGCGCAGTGATGGTTACACTCGTAGTAAGAAAGGAAACCTGAATAGCGACTTTGACGGTTTAAAGGCGTTTTATCAGGGTAACTACAGTGATAATGACATGATTGTGAAATGGCATGCAGGAATGAGTACAAAGGGATTTGGTTCCAACACTTTCTACAGTGCGTATTCTGATGAACAATACGAACGTATTCTAAAAACTTATACTGCCATTCAGGCGGAAAATAGAAACGGAAAGATTCACATGCGACCTTCCATTTA
>JAGPJJ010000118.1 GCA_018054505.1 Prevotella sp. | reverse complement strand
AGCTGTCAAAGTAGTCTTACCGTGGTCTACGTGACCAATTGTACCAATGTTAACATGCGGCTTGGTACGCTGGAATGTCTCTTTAGCCATAGCTTATTGTTTTATTTATATAAATGAATATCTTTTAATATTTTGTTTTTCTTCAGTTACCAAAAGAAGTAAAACTGAAGTAGAGCTGTAACTGAGAGTTGAACTCAGGACCTCTTCCTTACCAAGGAAGTGCTCTACCACTGAGCTATTACAGCATCAGTTAGAGCGGAAAACGGGGCTCAAACCCGCGACCCCCAGCTTGGAAGGCTAGTGCTCTATCAACTGAGCTATTTCCGCAAAACTTCTACTGAGTGGGTGGTGATGGATTCGAACCACCGTAGGCATAGCCAGCAGATTTACAGTCTGCCCCATTTGGCCACTCTGGTAACCACCCTTGTTTTATCAACACATAGCAGGAGTTTCAATCCTTAAGTGAGCCTCTTGTCGGATTCGAACCAACGACCCCGAGATTACAAATCACGTGCTCTGGCCAACTGAGCTAAAGAGGCAAGTATCCCTACAGCCGCTAGGCGGCATCGTTTTAGGGGCATGCTGTAAAACGGCTGCAAAGATACGACTTATTTTCTAATCGCCAAAACTTTTTCAAGTTTTTTTTTAACGATTGCGAGTTTTTTCTTTAAATTTAGCCAACTGAACCTTCATTGAATCTACAGTCTGATCAATACCTTCCTCAAAAGTATCGCAAGTCTTCCCAGCATATAGCGAGAGTCCCGGACCAGTAACCGTTAGAGACGTTTCTTTATTCAATGCAGCAGCAGGCTTGACAACTTTTAATTGCACCTCTACTTTCTGTATATCTTCGTATGTTTTTTCCAACTTGGCAACTTTCTTTTCGATAAGCGCCTGTAATTTCTCGGTAGCGTCGAAGTGAATCGACTGAATTTTAATGTCCATAGTTACCTCCGCTTTTAAAGGTTAAGCCCTTGGGTGGGCGTTAGAATATTCACGTTTCAACTGCTCAAATGTTGTATGGGTATATACTTCTGTCGTTGACAGACTTTCATGCCCCAGCAGTTTTTTCACACTTTCTAATCCGGCATCGTGATTAAGCATTGCCGTTGCGAACGTATGTCTCAATACGTGCGGCGTGCGTTTTTTAAGCGTGCATACCTTTGTGAGGTTTCGCCTTACCTCGTTTCTCACTTGATTTTGGTTCATTCTGAAGCCGTCTTCTGTAAGAAACAGAGCCTGCGACTTTTTGTTTATGCGATTATCACGCATGTTCATATAGTCATGCAGAGTGGAGTTCAATTCATCACCAAAAGGTATTATGCGCTGTTTGTTTCTCTTTCCGGTAACCTTTATCTGTAGATTTACAAAATCGACAGCTACATCATCCAACCCAACCAACTCCGATAAACGGATTCCAGTTTCATAAAATGTCATTATAATAGTACGTGCGCACACGTCCTTATAACTATCATTCCAGAAATCTGGTTCAAGCAGCTTATTCATCTCAGATTCTTTAAGAAACTGCGGTAACGGCTTACTTTTCTTTGGTCCCACGATTCCGTGAGCTGGGTCTTCAGTTACTAGATGTCTTGAAAGAGCAAAACGATAAAAGGAACGCAAAGCGCTCAACCTTCTATTGATTGAAGCTGCATTGTTTCCCTTATCCATCATACTCTCCATCCAGTCACGGATGACATCTGAGTCTATTGACTCCCAAGAGAGATGATCATTAAAATTTTCGAAAAACTTTTTAAAGGCCTTTAGGTCTTCTCCATAGTTTTTTACCGTCATGTCCGAGCGATTACGCTCAAACTTCAAGTAGTTCAAAAAATTTTCTATCATCACAAACGCTGCTTTATCATTTATCTTTACGGCAACGAATTTACGAAATAAAATTCAAACCACCAAATTTTTTAACGAGTTTTTATTCCTCGTTATTACGCAACTGCTGTACGTAGATGGCATGTTCCATCTTGAGTCTCTTCAAAACAGAAGGCTTGTTATACTGCTGACGAGCACGAAGCTCCTTAACAACACCTGTCTTTTCGAATTTTCTCTTGAACTTCTTGAGAGATCTCTCAATGTTCTCACCATCTTTTACTGGTACAATAATCATGTTTTTTGTTTTTAATTTATTTATAATTATATTACCACTGCGGACTAATCCACAATAAGCGGGTGCAAAATTACATCTTATTTACGAATAAAGCAAGCTTTTAATTGATTTTTTAACCAAAACCTATCAAAATAGCTCTAAATTTCCTTTGTAGCGTCTATCAGCCATCGTTTTTCACTATCATCAAGATAGGGTAACAGTTTGTCACACACCATTTTATGATAACAGTTCAACCATTCTTTTTCTTCTTCCAAAAGCATATCTTTTACTATCGGAAGTGTATCTATAGGGCACAGAGTTAGAGGTTCCATTTGCAAGAATTTCCCAAAGTTTGTTTCTACATATTTTTTTATGAGAAGCGTATTTTCTATTCTCACTCCAAACTTACCTTCCAGATATAATCCAGGTTCATCGGTAACAGTCATTCCATCATGCAAAGGAGTACTCATATATTCCATTCTTATTTGATGAGGTCCCTCATGAACACATAGATAACTACCTACTCCATGGCCAGTACCATGCAAGAAGTTCATTCCTTCACGCCACATAGCCTCTCTTGCCAAAGCGTCAAGTTGAGTGCCACATGCACCATCAGGAAATTTAGCCAATTCCAACTGAATATGTCCCTTTAACACAAGCGTATATACTTTCTTCTGTTCATCAGTCAATGGACCGAGTGCGATCGTACGTGTTATATCTGTAGTTCCATCTTGATATTGTGCTCCACTATCTATAAGCACCAATCCATGAGGCTCTACAGGAATATCTGTTTCTTTCGTGGCCTCATAATGAACGATTGCACCATGTTTTTCATATCCCACGATAGTATCAAATGAGATATCCTTAAATAGTTTTTGCTCAGCACGTAGCCCCGTCAGCTTTCTATCCAAAGACATTTCTGTTTCACCGCCTGCCTGTACTGCAGGTTTCAACCATTTAAGGAATTTAACCATGGCCACACCATCTCTGAGCATTGCACTATGAAATCCGTCTATCTCTGCAGCATTCTTTTGTGCCTTCATCGTTGGTACTGGAGATTTAGCAAATACCACTTTCGTTTTTTCCCTATCTACAAGTGACACAACAAAACTGTTAGTCTCATCAGGATCAAGAAGAATATTATAGGCAAAATAATCACGTTTAAGATACGCTGTCAAATCATCATATCCAAGCACTTTTATATTTTGGTCTTGAAGATATTCCTCAACAACACCAGTCAGCTTATCCTTATTTATAAATAATGTTGTATCAGATTCCTCTATCAGCAAATAAGATACAAACACAGGATTACAATGAACATCCGTACCACGCAAGTTTAATATCCATGCAATATCATCAAGAGCTGAAACCAACATGCCATCACAGTGCAACTTACGCAATTTATCTTTTATCCTTGAAATCTTACTAATCGTATTTTCACCTGCATACTCCAATGGTTGTAAAACAACTTTATCACCAGGTATTGAAGGACGATCTTTCCAAATAAATTTCAAAGGATCAAAGTTCAACCGTAATGTAATGCCTCCTTCATGGCGAAGGTCTGCAACAAGATTTTCTACAAAAGAATAAGAGTTAACCGTTCCGTCAATACCCACCTCGCCATCTCCATCAATTTGTTGTCCAATCCATTCTGCCACTGTTGGCGTATCAGGCATTTTCAACCTCATAAGTTGGAATTCTGTACCCGAGAGTTGTTTCTCTGCGGCAAGAAAATAACGTGAATCTGTCCACAAAGCTGCGCCATTCATGGTTACCACAGCTATACCCGCAGATCCATCAAAACCAGAAATCCACTCACGCGATTTCCAATGGTCAGCCACATACTCACTATTATGAGCATCAGTACTTGGGAATATAAAAGCGCCCAGATTTTCTCTCTTCATTACCTCTCTTAAAGCGGCAACACGTTCGTTTATTGTCATAAATATATTATTTTTGCTAAATAGACATTACAAAGATAAAGTTTTTAAGAATTAACAACAAATTTAATGGTAAATAAATAACCGAAATATGTTATTTTTTAGTAACTTTGCGGTCGCATGAAAGGAATGAGAGATTTCTAAAACATTAAATAAAATTGTAGTTATGGAATTTTTAACTAATGACAAACTTTTGATCGTCGGCGCTGCCGGTATGATCGGTTCTAACATGGTTCAAACAGCTCTTATGCTGGGTCTTACACCAAACATCACTCTTTATGATGTATTTTCAGCTGAAGGTGTTGCTGAAGAAATGCGCCAGTGCGGTTTCGACGAGGCTAACATCGTTTCAACAACAGATCCTAAAGAGGCTTTCACAAATGCTAAATACATCATTTCTTCAGGTGGTGCTCCACGTAAAGAGGGTATGACACGTGAGGATTTGCTCGCAGGCAACTCTAAGGCTGCTCAGGAACTTGGTGAGAACATCAAGAAGTTCTGTCCTAACGCTAATTTCTGTGTTGTTATCTTCAACCCAGCTGACATCACAGGTCTTGTAACACTTGTACATTCAGGTTTGAAGCCAAATCAGGTTGCAACACTTGCTGCTCTTGATTCTACACGTCTTAAGGGCGCTCTTGCTAAGCACTTTGGTGTTAGCCAGGCTGTTGTTGAGAACGCTTACACATATGGTGGTCATGGTGAGAAGATGGCAGTATTCGCATCTCCTACAACTATTGACGGCGTTAAGTTGGTTGACGTTATCGCTGGTAAGGCTACTGTTAACGGTAAGGGTCTTACTTCAGAGGAATGGGCACAGATGCAGAAAGAAGTTACACAGGGTGGTGCTAAGATTATCGAGCTTCGCCGTCGTAGTTCTTTCCAGAGCCCAGCTTACCTTGCAGTTAAGATGATTGAAGCTGCTATGGGTGGTGAGGAATTCAACTATCCTGCAGGTACATACGCTGACACAGCTCGCTACAACCACGTTATGATGGCTATGCCTACACGTGTAACAAGCGATGGTGTTTACACTAAGCCAGTTATCGGTTCAGCTGACGAGATTGCAACTCTTGACGCTAGCTACGATCACCTTCAGAAGATGCGTGACCAAGTTATCGAGATGGGTGCTCTTCCAGCAGTTGCTGAATGGAACAAGCTTAACGCTAACTTGTAAAAAAGCTTTTTCACTAAACTCTTATTCTATATAAGATTACAAAGTGAATATTATACAAAGCAGACTGACAATAATATTTTGTCAGTCTGCTTTTTTTATTGCTGCATAAGAAGCATTACCCCATACACTATTTATAGTTACGCAACTACGGTTCCAACTGAAGCCCTTTAAATAAAAGGAAACCTATTTTAGCTGCACTAAGCTACGTTCTAGCTACGCCATAAACAAGCGTTACGATAATGAAAAAGAATAATTGAAGAAGAGCCACAAGATACATCATTCTCATCGATAAATCTACATTCTATGATAATTGACAAAAGATTAACAATCTTACAGAACTGTAGTATTTTCCCTCCAAACAATAGTGGTAACAAAACGAAAAAGGCGAACCACTACGACTCACCTTCCTGCTAATTTCAACTAACAATTAAAATCTAGTTATTTTAATTAATAGCCTTGTCTATTTATTCTCTTCGCCTTTCGCAATCTTAGGATGTCGAAGATTTTCTCCCATATTGGTGTATATTGAAGCCTCCGCTATATTTGTAGCATGATCGGCAATACGCTCTATGTTAGATATAATTCCATTTAGATTTATAAAGGTAAAGAGCAGATGACGAGTTTCTTCCGAATAATGACTATTCTTGATGGTATCCTTAATTAGTTTGTGATTAATATCATCTACCACATCATCGTTTTTGATAGTCCAGACAGCTGCATCATTGTCATCGTTAACAAAAGCTGAGACAGACCTTTTTACCATCAATATACTTGAGGCCATCATATTTGATAGCACTGGCAGCATATGTTCAAAAACAGTTTTGTCTTCAATACGAGACAAGAATTTGTCTATATTCTTAACCTGATCACCAATACGTTCGAGATTTGAAATCATCTGGTAAGCAGACATTATTTTACGAATATCAGATGCTACAGGATTCTGCAATGCAATAATATCTATGATTTCATTGCCAAGACTTATCTCATAACCATCTATACGATTTTCATTCTGTTCTATTTCCT
>JAGPJJ010000117.1 GCA_018054505.1 Prevotella sp. | reverse complement strand
GGAAATTATATTTATGTACCTTTGCCACTAAATGCAGGATAGACATATAAAACGGCATTTTGAATACATAGATGAAAATTAATATACTGAAATTTGTTAAGCTATATATGGTGCTGGTAGGATTGTTCCTTATCCAGAAACCATTTTTTATGCTATATTACTATAAGCGATTTGCCGATGTAGGTATTATAGAATGGTTTAAAGTAATGTTGCATGGTCTGCCTCTTGATTTCTCAATGTCGGGCTATCTCTGCGCATTGCCAGGATTGCTGCTGATTGCAGGGATATGGACAAAGAGCAGTGCAGTGAAATGGACAGAATATGTGTATCTGGGAATTGTGTCATTGCTTATTTCCCTTACGTTTTGTCTAAACATAGTGTTGTATGAATATTGGGGATTCCCATTGGATTCAACTCCTCTGTTTTATTTCTTCTCATCACCTTCTGATGCAGTGGCGAGCGTAAGCGTGTTTACTGTGATCTTAGGGATATTACTGTCGCTAGCAATTGCTGTGGGGGTATTTTATGCACTGCGTTGGACATATAAAGATAAGGGTGAGAAAAAGTTGTGCAGTGTGGCATACAGGGTGAAGAATACAGCATTGATGATTTTGCTTGTGGCATTATTGTTTTTACCTATTCGTGGAGGAATTACAGTTTCTGCAATGAATACAGGTGAGGTGTATTTCAGCAGTGACATGAAATTGAATCATGCGGCAGTAAATCCATTCTTCAGCATAATGGAAAGTTTGAGCCATCAGGAAGATTTTGGCAAACAATATAGATTTATGGATGGCAAAAAGGCAGATAAACTGTTTGCCAAAATGATTTATACAAAGAGCGATTCTACTCAGCAGCTGGTAAACAAAGAACGACCTGATGTTTACATTGTTATTATGGAGAGCTTCTCTGAGGCTGTGATGAAAACGAATGCACTGCCAAATATAAACAAACTGAAGAACGAAGGAGTATATTTTACAAACTTCTATGCCAACAGTTTCAGAACAGATCGTGGCACATTAGCTATATTAAGTGGATATCCAGCACAGCCAACAATGAGTTTGATGAAATATCCTAAGAAGACAAATAATCTGCCTTCGATAGCAGGAAAGTTGGGCAAGGCTGGATATGGGCTGAAATATTACTATGGTGGTGATGCCGACTTCACAAATATGCGTTCATACCTTACTAGTATGGGATTTACTGACATTGTGTCTGACGTGAGTTTCCCTATAAATGAAAGACTTGGTAAATGGGGCGTGCCTGATCATTTGGTATTCAATAGATTAGAAAATGATCTGAAAGCAGAAAAACAGACAAAGCAGCCAATGATGAGAGTGTTGCAGACAAGTAGTTCGCATGAGCCATTTGACGTGCCATATCATAGATTGGGAAACAAAGTGCTGAATGCTTTTGCATACGCAGACAACAGTGTGGGGAATTTTATCGCATTCCTAAAGAAGAGCGGACGATGGAAGAACTCGTTGGTGATACTAGTTCCTGATCATCTGGGTTGTTATCCTGAAGGCATTAGTAACTTTGAACTGAAGAGATATCAGATTCCAATGATATGGCTTGGAGGAGCGATAGACTCACCAAAGAAAATAAATGTATATGGTTCGCAGCAGGATATAGCAGCAACATTGCTTGGACAGCTGAAGCTGAATCATTCTGACATAAAATTCAGTAAGGATATGCTTGACGCAAAAGCACCTCACTTTGCTTTCTTTACAGTTCCGGATGCATGGGGAATGGCTACAGCCGACAATCATATTATATATGATAACACATCAAACAAGATTATGCTTAATGAAGGCAAGCGAAAAAGCCTACTATTAAATAATGGAAAAGCATATCTGCAAAAATTATACGACGATATTTCTAAAAGATGATAGATTTATTACTAGATATTGTTCAGGAAGTGAAATCAGCTGATACTTCAGTGCTTCTTACGGTAAACGGTTGTCACAATTCATATTGGGACACGTTTATGTGGTTAGTCAGCGACAGATTTATTTGGGTACCACTGTATTTATCATTACTATATGTAATGCTGCGCAACTATTCACCAAAAGTTGTTCTGGGGATATTGATAACAGTGGGAGTGATAATCCTGTTTACTGATACTATTAGCTCACAGATTATTCGCCCATGGGTAGCACGTCTGCGACCAAGCAATTTGGAAAACCCAATTAGCAGTGTGGTACACATCGTGGACGGACATCGAGGTGGAAGTTACGGTCTTCCTTCATCGCATGCAAGTAATACGTGGGGATTGGTATTCTTTATGGCTTATCTTCTGCGAAGGCATTGGCTGACAGGTTTCCTAGCATTTTGGGCAGTGATCGTATGTTATAGCAGAATGTATCTTGGTGTGCATTATTTTGATGATCTTGTTGTTGGTGCTTTGTTTGGACTTGTTGGTTCATCAATAGTATATTACGTGTTTCAGCGACTGAGCGGAAAGAAATATGCGCAGAATTTAAAACAGATATATGTACTAATATGTGTAGGACTTGCAACTTTTGTGATAATAGTTATAACATCAATATTCTATAGAGTATGATAATCGAGCCAATAGCTTATTTCCATTCACCGTTTGATTCTAAGTTTGGTATTCCTAAACAAAGCGGAATTATAGAAAGTCTTAAAGGGTATATTGTGTTTGAACCAAAATTCAGAAACGCTGATGCTTTAAGAGGAATGGAAGGCTTTGATTATATTTGGCTGATATGGGAATTCTCGGCAAATAAAGATTATTCGCCAAGTCTTATGGTGAGACCTCCAAGATTGGGAGGTAATGAAAAGGTAGGTGTGTTTGCTAGCCGCAGCCCTTTCAGACCAAACAGATTAGGACTATCTTCTGTAAAGATAGAATCTATAGATTATGATGGCAAAGATGGACCGATAATACATGTCCTAGGTGCGGACATAATGGACGGAACTCCAATTTATGATATAAAACCTTATATTACTTATGCAGATTCGCATGATAGTACAATGTGTGGTTTTGTGGATAGGAATAGATGGACAAAACTGACGATAGATATAACTGAAGACGATAGAAATAAACTTATTCAAGCGGGATTGACTGATGATTTGATTCATGAACTCGCAGAGGTGATAAGAGAAGATCCTCGTCCACAATATCAGGATGATAAGGAAAAAGTATATGGGATGAGTTTTGCCGGACATGATATTCACTTTGTTGTTGATTCAGGTAAGGCAACCCTTATATGGTAACTAATTTTTTACAATTTTGTCCTATTTTTACATGCGTTGTAAATGCCTTTTTGAAAAGATTTGATTAACTTTGCATGTCATAAAATAAAAGGAAAATGAAACCGATAATTAAGTTAAATCAATATGCAGTTTTGGCTTTTGCAATGGCTCTTGTTTTAGGTTGCAAAAGTGGTAAAGACAATAAGGTAAAAGAAAATACTCTCCAAGTAAACAATATACCTGTAGACAAAGATTTGCGCAGTAGATTGAATGAGTTTGCTTCAAAACCAAGAACAAAAGGTAATTTCGCATTTTCTGTTTATGACCTAACAGCCGATAAGCCAGTTTGTGGATATGATGAGAACAAAACTTTGCCAGTAGCATCATGCCTGAAACTACTGAGTGGTGTTGCGGGACTTCATTTATTGGGTACTCATTATATGTATGCTACCTCTCTTTATACAAAAGGAAACATTGATAACGGAACGCTTCATGGTGATGTAGCTTTCAAATGTGGATTGGATCCACAACTTAATGAACCCGATTTGGATATGTTTGCCAAACAGTTAAAGAAAAAGGGTATAATGAAAGTTGACGGTAAACTAGTTGTTGACCTAGTATTAACAGATCCTGTAAAGAGTGAACAGCATTGGTATCCATGGGATTTGTCTTTTTCAAAATATGGTTTGTTCTACAAAGGTGCTCCAAGGGTGAAGAAAGCGCTGAAGGCAGCATTACAAAAGCAGGGTATTAACATGCCAGACAGTCAGGTGGTGCTTGGAAGAGTGCCTAAAGGCTCAATGTGTCTTTTCCGTTTCAGACGTCCTGTAGAACCTGTAATACAGCGTATGTGGAAGAATAGTTCAAATACTCAGGCTACATCATTACTATATACAATCGGTCATCATATTAATCCAAAGGGAGTTCCTACAGTTGTAGGTGTGAATTATCTGAGGAAATTCCTGAAAGAGGAACTTAAACAGACAAACAAGGCCATCGTTGTTCATGACGGATGCGGACTCTGTATTCACAATCATCTTTCTCCTGCTGTACTTGTAGCTGTGTTGCGTTATGGATATATGCACCAACCTATTTATAGAGTATTGATGCGCGAACTATCAATATCTGGTGTAGACGGAACATTGCGTAGCGAAATGAATAGTCCTAAATTAAAAGGATTGGTACATGGAAAGACAGGAACACTTTCGCACCCTTATGGAATCAGTTCGTTGGCAGGATATTGTCAAGGTGGAAATGGACATTTGTTGGCATTCTCAATTGTAGACAGCGAAATGTCTGTGCTTGATGCACGAGTGTTGCAAAAGCGTCTTTGCGAAACACTCGTGAAGAAGAGCGATAATTAACGAGTAGGGTATGTGACAAGTTTCACATTTGACAACGTAATATCACAATCAGCATCTATATCTTTTGCAATATTGCTGTAAAAGATCGTAGAATTGTCGATTGTGATGTCATGAATCATTCCTTTTTCACCATGAGCTGTTATTCCGTTTCTTGCGTCACGGCATATAACATTTGATATATGTATATCTTTGAAGTCTGGTACAAAGTCCATTGTTGTGGTCTTGCTCTGCTTCTTTGCGCCAACATGGTTATCAAAATATGTGGTTTCAAAGACAATAGCATCGTCTTTAATATCATTCATATAGATGTTGCTGATATAAATGTCTTCTGTAGTACCACCACGTCCTATTGAACTCTTAAAGCGAAGTCCGGTATCTGTTCCGCTGAAAGTATTGTTGCTGACAAAGATATTCTTCATTCCCCCAGAAAATTCACTGCCGATAACAAATCCTCCATGTGCATGGTATACTTTATTATTCTGAATATTGATATTTACGCATGGACCGTTTGCAAGTCCTGAATTTCCTGCACCACCTTTCATACATATTCCATCATCACCCGCATCAATCGTATTGTTGATAATAAGAACGTTACTACTGTTTCCAACGTCTATTCCGTCTCCATTCTGTGCATTCCATGGACAGCGTACGGTAACTCCGTCTATAATGAGATTGTTGCACTTCTGAGGAACTATATGGAATTTGGGTGAGTTCTGTATCGTTACGCCTTGAATGAGTATATTCTCACAAGATGTTAACCTGATAAGGTGAGTACGCATATTCTCTTGAGCTTCGGCTGAATTTGCAATATTGTCGAAGTTCTTTAGGTTGTAAGGGTACCATAGTTCTCCATTAGCAGAGATCGTTCCACCCATCTGCTTAAATTGATTCCATTCAGCATCACTAACCTTTGAACGTTTTACAGCCCTCCACCATTTACCGTTACCGTCAATAGTGCCTTCGCCAGTGATGGATATATTCTTGCGATTGCTGGCGTTGATGCCAGGAGTGGGTTTGCTGTCTGTGACTCCATCTTCTGTCTTGAAATGATCTTTCTTATCTGGTGAAAGCAAGATCATGGCATTGCGCTCTATATGCAGGTCGATGTTATCTTTTAGTGAAATCAATCCTGTGAGGTATATACCGGCAGGCACGATAAGGTGTCCTCCTCCAAGTTTGCTTAACTTACTTATTGCTTTTTGGAATGCAATGGTATTCATGGTTATTCCGTCACCAATACCTCCACATTCTGTAATTGAAACATTATTGTCAGGAATTGTAGGAGCGGCAACGGTAGGCATTGGCTTCGGTAAGCCTTGATAATATATGGAATAGTCGCTACCAGCAAATGCTGAGATGCTAAAGACGAATGCGAGAATTAATAAAAAGCTTTTTTTCATTTGTTTATTATTTAGGTTTGTTTATTGCAGAATAATGTTGCAAATATACTATAAAACAAATGTGATTATGCGGTAGGATATCATCTTTTAAGAGATAATAACAAACAGACCACAAAAAAGCTCAATACATAAAATGTATTGAGCTTTTTGTGGTACCACCAGGAATCGAACCGGGGACACAAGGATTTTCAGTCCTTTGCTCTACCAACTGAGCTATGGCACCTTGTTGCTTTATTGCGGGTGCAAAGGTATGAATTAAATTGTAAAT
>JAGPJJ010000116.1 GCA_018054505.1 Prevotella sp. | reverse complement strand
ACCCGGGGTTCGAATCCCTGTCTCTCCGCAATAAATGCTGAAAATCAGCAAATTGTGAAATAAACACCCAATTTTACACCCAAGAATGTAAAATTGGGTGTTTTTGCATTATTTAAGATTAGCTTTATTGCAGTTATATAAAGGTAATCAAATGGAGTTTAGTATACTATCATTTGACTACCTTTTTTGATTTATTCTATGATGCCGGGTTTAGGGATTATGTGCATAACGAATCGTTGGTTATCTTTATTCCCTCTAATATCAGGTTGAACTCTAAATTTACTTGATTGTCCACTTCCTGAAATTAGAACCTCACAATTGCCAAGTGAATCGAACTCAATACCATTACTTGACCAGAATTTAATTAAAGCTAATGCTCTTTCATAGCTAAGCTCATAATTTCTTGTATAATAATCTTTTGATGATTGTCCTTCTATGATAAGCATATATTGAGCTTCTGGAATTTTGCTTTTGGCACTATTCATAAAATGGGCGATTGCCAGACCTGCTTTTAGTAATTTATCAAGTTGCTCTTGCTCTATATCATAAATATTAGAACTATAGGTATTAAAAGATACTTCAATGTCTTTTAATGTATGCCTCTTAAATTGCTCATCGTATGCGAAATACTTATTATCTATCTCTTTAATAGAGTTATTTAGTTCTTCGATTTTTCTGAGCTGTTCTTCTTTAGCATTTACCTCTTTATCTAATTGGTCATTAATGCCTTTCATTTTAACAACGCACACTATAAATAAAACAAGCATAATAAAAAATAAGCTTGTCATGAGGTCAGAATAACTTAACCAGAAAGTGTTACTTCTGTTTCTTGGCATAATTACTTTTCTTCTTTTAAGTCCTTAATAGATTTTGTCATTGTTTCTATTGCCTTAAGAATAGATTTGTTCAATTCTATGCTATCAAGTTGAGCGTTATGATAATCTGTTCTAAGGTTTAAGATTTCGCCTTTCATATCCTTATAACATTCCGCTTGAACTTGCGTATATTGTACCATTGTATCAAGCACTTCTTTCAATTTATCAAATGTATCAAAGAACTCTTTATTATTAGCCACAAAATTTTGTATATGTTCTGTTGAAGCCGTAAGTTGGGTAGATAAGCTTTCAGATACTTGCTTCCCTTCAGATATAAACAAGTCAAATTCCTTTCTCCAAATATCCCTTGCTTCTGCTCCTGTTGGAAAATGAGTCGTTATGGCTTCTTGAAATTCGCGTTGAAGTTCTGTTGTCTTGTTTTGATTACTGACCACCACAGACAATCCTGTAGAAAAGTCCTTGAACTTATCAATGATTGTTTGAGTTTGATTAACAATACCTGATACATTTGCTATGGTAGAATTAAGTTGTTCTTGATAAGATTTGAAAACATTTAAAGAATCGGCAGAATCTTTTAACTGCATAAATGTTGCAGCTATTTTATTAGCCGTTTGCGTAAGGCTCAGTTTATTTATTTCGGCTAAGACAAGATGCTGTTTTTCAAGATTGTCATTCAATAATTCTGCCGAATTAGCATACGCATCAAGATTACGTCCGAACTTGTCCACAAAATGTCCAAGCACACCTTTTAATGAATTTAGACTTGAAGCCATACTATTTGATAATAACGGCATCAACTCTCTTCTTAAAAAGTTCATGTATTCTTCTTTGCCCTCATTGGATTTGGCTACAGCAGATTTATATGATATAGCGCTATTATATACAGTAAAGCCCAATCCCAGTAAACTTGCGCACATGGCTGCTATAATACCATACAAAAGATGCTGCAATCCACTTAAATTATCAGTTTCGCCAAAAATCTGATTGAAATCAACCCCTATCAGCCCCGTAATTATACCAACGAATGTTCCTGCTAAACCTAAATAAAGAGGAACGTTAAGGCTATTATGTATTTCATCTTCTAATGCTCCTTTTTGACTATCACAAATATCTTCAAGTATTCCCAAATCTGCGCTTGTTCCAGTGTTTTTGCACAAATATTCATTAGTGCGATAAATAATCAATCCTAATTTCCCATAGATATTTTTGTTTTGAGGAACTATCAACGACAAATCTGTATATTCATCACCGCTATCATCTTCATCGCTATAACGGGAAGGTATGTTCTGCAAGAACTTCTGTAATGAGGACTTATTTTGCAAGATACCAGATGTTATCGATGTTTCTTTGAGAGACAAATTATCAACATCTTCAAATAGACCTTCCAATTCTGAAATTTTTTTCTTTGTTTTAAGAAAGCTATAGATTTGGGCTGCAATAACAATCAAGACAACTATTATAGCAATAATCAAGCCGATATATTCATGTAAATTATTCATTGTCATTATATTTTTTGATTATTTGATTTCGTCGAACAAATTGTTGGTTTGTTCCTTTCTCTTTTCTTTCGCTTTTTTCTTTAACTCTTTCTTAAATTCTTTTTCTCTGATTTTTTTCTCTTCTATTTCCTCCTTGTTCATAGGCTTATAATTATCCATATTATCAGGATATTTACCCTCTATATATAATTTTACCAAGCCAGCATGAGACATAGGTTTTGAAATATCACGAAAATCTATATTTGTATTATAGTCAAGTAAGACTATATCTTGAATTTTGCTTTGTTCCTTTATTCTCTCTACAACATGGTGGACTTCTGGCACATTATCTAACACCCATTTATAGGTAGGAAGATAAATGAGCATTCTTGCTTCAAAATACCCCAACAGCTCTTTGCTGTATGCACCCTTACTGTGCCCTTTGGGTACACCATATTTCCGTACCGTTCTTTTCAAATCACGCATGGTGTCATTCTTAAATGTTGCAAAATCAACGCCTACACCTTCAAAGACCTTTAACCCTTGCCACACAGCTTCAACACAAGTTGCCTTTAATCCGTCAGTAAAAGGAATAGGAATGTTCCCATGAGGATAAAATGGACTCAGAATCTTTGCATACCGAGTCTCTGAGTTAGAAGTGATATCCAAGATTACAGCGTCTGGATATTCTTCTTTTATCTTCTCCAATTTTCGTTTCCTACTTTCTATGTATATCATAATCAAAAAGTATCAAGGTTTATAATATATTTCTTGGGAATGAATGTCATGACCATTACTTCCGCTTGGAAATACGGTCGTTCATTTTCGTCTAAATCAAAATGTTTATGTGCCTTAACGGTGGAAAAATGTATTTTCTTAAAATCTTCCAAGGATTTGCCTATATTAGGTGTTCGTTTCGTAGTTGTAGCATTCATGTCTGCATACATTGTATGCTGCAAATATACCACACTTGGATCTATTCTTAGAATGACAGGATTACTAATTCTCCCATCTTTCATGGCAACATACATCATAGGATGTTCTGTTGTGAAGCTCAAACGAACATAGTCTTGTAAATTCCGCATCTCATCCAAATTACGGCTTAAATTTCCGCCTCCGGGATTCGGTATGTCGATTTTATGCTTTTCACAATAACTCCAAGACAACAACCCTCCATGCCGTTTAATGGATGGAATATTCCTTCTATCTGTAAAATGATACAAATAGCGGATACCATTGTTTTCCAATACTTGCTTGAATGCAAGCCAATTTTCTTTGCGTTCAGCAGACAACGATTCCAATCTTTGCCTTTCCGCTTGTTCGGCTTGTTCTTTTTTTTGGGCTTCTTCCGCAAGTCTATTTGCTTCCTGCTGTCGCCGTATTCGTTCTTCTGCTATTCTTTTTTCATTCTCTACCTTTTCCTTTTCTTCTCTTTCTCTTTTCTTACGTTCTTCTTCCTCTTTGCGTTTTTGCTCTTCGGCTAACTTAACAAATCTTTCATGTTCTAATTCTTTTTCTAATTCAGATAATGATTTTTGTATATTCGCATATTGTTTTATTATAATCGAATCTTTTGTACGCACTATTTCATGCGTAATTTCATCCATTATTTGCTTTGCCTCTTGACACTTTCGCTGCGCAATAAGGATTTCAAGTTTATCCAATAATAATTTTGCCTTTTCCTCTCGTACTTTTAATTCATATGCCTCTTTTCTTAATCTTTCATCTTTTAAAGCTTGGAGAGAAGGTATATTCTCAAATTTATGCGGTGAAAAGACACGAGTTTGTAATTCATCTTTTTGGGGAGGAATATTTAAAACATACCAATCAGTTGATGATTGTTTAAGTTTGTCCCTATTTTGCTTTACACGTTCTTTTCTTTTGTCAAATTCATCACAAAGCGATTTAGGTGCAGATGGCTTGAGTTCACCATTTGAAAGGATTTCAGTTGGTGAACTATCATATAATCCAAACAGTTTTTTAAGCCATTTAAAAATCATACTATATACCTTTTAACACGAAGCGTGGAACTGTATGCCACACTCTACTTGAAGGTCGTAGGAAACCTTGGATACAGATGTAACAATAGCAGCCCACGCTATAGCGTGAGAACCACTATGCTATCCTTGTATCCAATTTGAAAATTTCCTACGTTTTCAAGTACAAGATAAGCATAACGCTTCTTCTTTTTCTTCTATGTCTTGGAAATGGTTGCCCTAATCCACTTACAAAGATATGGAATTTTATTGAGATACAATCAAATACTATCAAGATTACATTCTGAATCCTCTACTTTTTCTTGGTTCTTCTGCTGATTGTCGCAAACCATGCCTTAATTTCTCCCATTGCTCCTTGAACCATTCTCCTATCGGCTGTTTGTTTATAGTTAGTATTAATTTACGATTATCGGTCGGATTTTTTTCTACTTTGAAGATGTCGTTTTTGATTTCAAATCTTCGTCTATGTTCTTCGGAATAGATTTTTCCATTACATCTGATAGCTTCCTTTTTTGTCAAAAGGCTATTTACCATATCTTTGGTAAATCCGATGGCATAACATAGTTTTTCCATTCTCAACATTTCCTTGAGCAATGGAAACCAATTGAACGCTTTTTCAAGGATGGTATTCAGTCGTGATATTTCTCTGTCTTTGGTTTCAAGTTCTTGGTTGTGTATTCCTTGAAGATTGCGTATCTGTTTGCCGTGCTGTTCCTGCATTTGTTGCATCTTGGCTTTTAGTTCGTCAATACCCTTATTGCGCTTGACCACTTCCTGACGCAATTTCTCGTTGGCTTGTTCCAGCTCTTTCAATTTTCCACTTCCGAAAAGAGAACCGACACCGCTTGCTATGGCGGTGGCTGCATTGGTGGCTGTTTTCTTTAGCCTGTCAGTGCGTATTTCTGATTTCACCTGTTTCAGCTCCTGTTCAGCAAGATTTATCTGTTGTTCCTTGTGTCGCTTGGTTTCATCTATACGTTGCAGTTCGGCTTTCTGTTTCTCGATGATGAAATCGCTTCGCTCCAAATGCTCCTTGCCTGTAATGGTTTTGGATTTTCCACGTTCCATAAATAGGATGTCGGATGCCAAGGTCTGCATTTCCATCATATCATTGTCATTGAGCTTTCGGCTCTTGCCTGTGTTGTGGTTCATCCAGTCGAAAACGATATGAGCATGATAATTTGGCTTGAACCATTTTTTACCTACTTGGAAACTTTCCTTGTCCTCTGCATTAGGCTGTCCGTTCAGCCAATGCCCTTCATCTTTGTGCAGGAAGATTTGAAGCGGAGTGATGCCCCAGCGTCTTTGGCATTCTTCGCCAAATTTCTTTACGTCTGCCAGTGTGGTGTCCGGTTTGATGAGCAACACACCCTCACGGATAGGCGAGCATCCTGCCACTTTTATGATTTTTCCGTTCTTCCCTTTGCGCTCACGCTCTTTCTCCTGCATGGCACGACCTGTCTTCTCCTTTACCATCCGTTTGATGTTGTCGTAGTGCGTCTGCAAATTCGAATTGCCGAAGTCCGGGTTTACCCACTGCTCGTTGTCGGCAGAGAGTTCGGACACAATGTAGATTCTGGACTCTCCGATATTACGCATATACTCGGCAGTCCTCCTGTTGTGAGCCTCGCTTGATTTGGTGTTGCAAGGTTTGATATGTATGCTTGATTTTATTGCCATACTACTATTCAGATTTATTGTTTACGATAGATTGTTTTGTTCGCTTTCGCAGAGGGGTTCTTAGGGGTGCAACCCATAAGCGGAGTTTCCAAAGAGAGGGTCACTCTTTGGTCTGGGTTCTCAGGGGAGAAACGCCCTGAGTGGATCATTAGGGCAAAGCCCTAATCCCCTCGGGAGAGCCCACAACTACGAAAGCGAAGCGTGTAGTTATAGTGGGCTATAACCGAAAGCCGTTTTTCTTTTTCGGTGGTCGGCTGTGCGTTTCCTTTGCA
>JAGPJJ010000014.1:19547-20897 GCA_018054505.1 Prevotella sp. | reverse complement strand
AAGGCATAACTATGCCAGAAACATTATAAGCATTTGGGCTATAATAACCCTTATAAACATACCAAGTGGATAAACAGAAGCATAGCTTATACTTGCACTATCATTTTTCAAAGAATCATTGGCATATCCTAATGCCATTGGATTGGCCATACTTCCACACAATATTCCACAAATTGTACCGAAATCAAATTTATGTGTCTTCAACGCAATAAGCCCGATAATGACAACAGGTACAACAGTTATAAGGAAACCTATTCCAACCCATGCAATACCCTCTGGACGGACTACAGTTGAAAAGAAGTCTTTTCCAGCATCCAACCCTAAGCATGCAAGATACAAACTCAGACCTAGCTTCCGTAACATCAACGATGCAGACCGAGTAGTATATGATATAAAGTGGAGTTTAGGTCCTAAAGCACCGATAATAATACCCATTATAATCGGGCCACCGGCAATACCAAGGCGCACAGGACTAGCCATTCCTGGAAGAGAAATAGGAATACAACCTAATCCGAGTCCTAAAATTATACCAAACAAAATACTTCCAATATTCGGTTCGTTCAATGTTTTTACAGAATTACCGAAATATCCCTGCATATTATTTACAGCATCATGCTGTCCTACAACGGTAACTCTATCACCATATTGAAGTCGTAGATCATCAGTAGCAAGAAGTTTTATATCACCACGAATAACACGACTCACATTAACTCCATAAGAATTGCGCAAATGAAGCTCACCAAGTCTTTTTCCATTAAGCTCTGTTCTTGTAAGAACCAACACGCGACTCTCCACCTTAGAGTCTATAGCATTCCAGTCAATTTTTTCTCCATTCCAGTCCTTATTGATACGCTTTCCAAAGAGAATTTCCATGGCAGCCTCATCTTCACGATTGGTAATAACAAGAAGACTATCATTAGCCATAAGCTTAGTCTCAGCCATTGGAACGATAACCTCATTGCCTCTCCATATGCGAGATATAATAAAACGGAGATGAGTCATCTCTGATACATCAGAGATTGATTTTCCTACAGTTGCAGGATTCACAACTTCAAACTGTGCTATATACGTATGATTTTCATCATTAACAGATTTGATAACCAAGTCCTCTGGTTTCACGAAAATCTTGCGTAATATCAGCATTGCAAAGATAACACCGAGCACACCAAGAGGATATGTTACAGCTGTAGCCAAAGCGGCACTGCCACTAGACATTCCAAGATGATTAATTGCTTGAGTAGCTGCACCAAGAGCAGGGGTATTTGTTGTGGCACCACAAAGCAGACCTACCATATTAGGCAAACTAACTCCAGTAAGAGGTATTAATAACAAAGCGAAGACTGTACCAAA
>JAGPJJ010000014.1:0-19447 GCA_018054505.1 Prevotella sp. | reverse complement strand
TGAAATACTCATTATGCATATGATTGTATCCAACAACAGAAGGCTGTCCATCAACAGTGATACTTGTTATAAGAACAGACTTAGAACCAATCTTACGTAAATGTTCAAGAAGGTTATGAGCCTCATCCTCCGTCACGCCTTGGGCATTATATTCTCTTCCTGTAAGGTAACATGCTTCAGTATAATTGGGGTAACACAAATGAGCAACACTCAACATCTCACGCATACTCTTTATTGCAGCTTGAGTTACTCCATTATAGAGTTTGCCCTCATCGCCCATAATAGGATCTACAAATATAGTAGTTCCCGTTGACGCCTGTTCCAGACAATAGCGAGACACTATGTCGGCTTGACGCTCGCTGGCTATAAATCCTGTGGCGATGGCATCAAAAGTGAAACCTAATTCCTTCCATACGGGGAACACGCCTTTAATATAGTCTGTGGTATCAAGTAGATTAAACTTTCCGTAGTCAAGTGTATTAGACACTAAGGCTGTGGGAAGATTATATGTGGGATGTCCAAAATAAGACAATATCGGAAGCATTGCTGCCGTGGCTACTTTGCCATATCCCGCCATATCATTTATCAGAAGAATTTGCTTCTTATTCATCCTTAAATTAATATTTCGTGGGCAAAGGTAGTAAAAAGTTAAGATATGAAAGGTGTTTATACTAATAATTTCATTATATTTGCATAAAAATCTACCTTATCTCAGATGAATTTATTTGTATATACACCGACATCATTCATTGAGGGAAACAAGAAGAATAGTTAACGCAACAATGATAATGTAAAAATGGTTGGAATATCAGTAATTCATATAACTAATTGTTGGCTGATTATGCTTATCTTTGCACACATAAAATTATAATCAAATAAGTATGGCAGAGAATGATGTTGTTATTATCGATTCCATTGACAAGTACAATGAGATGATGGGATTGGAGACCAAGCACCCACTGGTTGCTGTAGTTGACATGTCTGAAGCTAATTTTCAGAAAGCCACAAAAGAAAAGACTTTTGAATATGAAGTCTACTCTGTTTGGCTTAAGCAGACAATGTGTGGCGACATTACATACGGACGCCAACCTTATGATTATCAAGAAGGGACAGTGACATCTTTTGCACCTGGGCAAGTTGTGCATTTCAAACCTGCAAAAGATTATAAGCCAAAAGCATTAGGTCTAATCTTTCATCCAGACCTTATACGCGGCACATCTCTTGGTCATGACATTAAGCAATATGCTTTTTTCTCTTATTCTTCACGCGAGGCTTTACACCTAAGTGAAGATGAAAAAGCCGTATTCAAAGAATGCCTTGACAGAATTAAAATGGAACTTGAACATCCGATAGACCATCATAGCAAAAAGCTGATTTGCAGAAACATAGAGTTATTACTTGATTACTGTATGCGATTCTATGAAAGGCAATTTGTTACCCGCCAAGCAGCTAACCGTGATGTTCTTGACAAGTTTGAGAAACTACTTAATAGTTACTTCACTGGCGACAGAGCATTACATGATGGTCTGCCTACTGTGAAATATTTTGCTGAGGAATGTTTCCTTTCACCAAATTACTTTGGGGATTTAGTAAAAAAGGAAACGGGAAAGACACCACAAGATCATATACAAAGCAAAATTATAGATCTTGCAAAAGAAGAATTGGCAAGTTCTGAGGATACCGTAAACGAAATAGCATATCATCTCGGATTCCAATACAGCCAACACTTCAATCGCTACTTCAAGAGAAACGTTGGTGTCACTCCAAGCCAATTCAGGAAACAAATGGCTGAAGCCTAAGTTATTTTTACAAATAAAAACTATAAGATTATTCTGATGGGCAACCATTGCAAAGATATTAATACAGTGTATAACTGCAATAAACTGTTCAACGAAAAAACTCTTCATCCGCTTGTGAGCATAATCAATTTATCAGGCAAATGCGAAGAAAAAGAGATAAAGCTGAACTCTTATTCAATACTTATACAGGAACATCCCCTATTTAACTGTGGAGGGAGGAAGCCGTATGATTTCAATGCTGCTACCCTATTTTTTAGATTGCCTGACAAAACGATAAAAATTGCAAATGAAAAAGATTGTCTGCAATCAGGTAAACTGCTTGTTTTTGACACGGACCTTCTTAGCGGAACTAGTATGGGCAAACAGATTAAGAAATACACATTCTTTAAATACAAGCCCGAAAGTGAATCTTTGCACGTTTCTGCGGCAGAACTAAAGATTATATACGATTGTCTTGACCATATTAACAGCGAACTAAAATGGGGTATTGACAAATTCAGTGCAACAATAATAAGCAATAAAATAGAAATGTTGCTAAACTACTGTTGCCGCTTTTATGAAAGACAGTTTATTACGCGTCATGACGCATCAGATGAAACATACGACACGCTGTGTAATGAAATTGATAATTATATGTTGAATGGTAAAATTCATAAAATGGGATTACCATGCACATGTTGTTTCAGCAGAAAACTAAATATATCAAGTGCTTATATAAATGATTTGGTCAAACATGAAAGTGGAAACGAGTTTGCCGACTATATACAGACAAGACGTATTGAAATAGCAAAGCAAATGATTATTGCAAATAATAAAAGCGATGCATATATAGCTCTGGCATTAGGTTTTGGGGGAGTTATGAATTTCACGAAACTATTTTTTCAGATTACAGGAATGACAACAGAAGAATATCGTAGATAGCACTTGATTATCAAGATATATTGAAATAATCAATGGTAAAAACAAATAAAAAGCAAGATAAAAGACTACTGCAAAAACTTAAACTTGGTAATTAGTTTTTGATTACGGAATATTTTTGTAACTTTGCAGAAATAAAACAATTATAATGAAAGATATTTGCTGCATTGGACATATAACTCTGGATAAAATCATTACACCTAAAGATACTGTTTTTATGGCAGGTGGTACATCGTTTTATATGTCTTATGGGATGAACAGACTACCAAATGACGTTTCTTATCAACTTGTTACAAAGGTAGGAAAGGAATCACTTGACGAAGTTGAGAATATGAGACAATTAGGCATAGACGTTGAATGCCACAAAAGTAACAAGAGCGTATTCTTTGAAAACAAATATGGTACTAACACCAACAATCGTACACAGCGTGTTTTAGCTAAAGCTGATCCTTTCACGATTGATGAAATGAATGGACTTGATGCACGCGTGTATCATCTAGGCAGTTTGCTTGCAGATGATTTCTCTCCTGATTTTGTTGAATACATGTCTACAAAAGGACTTATTTCTATTGATGTTCAAGGATATCTGCGAGAGGTAAGAGGAGAAAATGTATTTGCTACTGATTGGAAAGATAAAGAGAGAATACTTAAATGCACTGACATTATAAAGCTAAACGAGCATGAAATGGAAGTCATCACAAATTCAAAAAATCCCCGTACTGTAGCAATGAAACTAGCAGAAATGGGCGTACGTGAAGTTGTGATTACACTTGGTAGCTATGGTAGCATGATATATGCCGAAAACAAGTTCTATGAAATTCCGGCTTACGAACCTAAAGTAGTGATTGACGCAACAGGATGCGGTGACACATATTCTGCAGGATATCTGTATATGCGAAGTCTTGGTGCAAACTATTCTGAAGCAGGCAAATTCGCAGCAGCTATGTGTACACTAAAACTAGAACATAGCGGTCCTTTCGACAAAGACATACAAGACATAAGGAATATTATAAAATAATTAAAAATCACATACAAACATGGTAGCTTAAGATTTTATCTTCACTATCATGTTTTTTTTGTCAAACTCTATACTGTCACTTTCGATATAATTTCCCAAAGTGTCGTTTGCTGATAATTCTCGGGGGGTACCAATACTAATTTTTTCATCATTCATTAGCCACAGTTTGTCAGCCAACTGTAAAGCGCGCTCAACATCATGTGTTGACAATAATATGGTTTTATCTAAATGATGCGAAAGATTCTGTAGCAGTTGCAGCATTTCTATCTTACTTGGAAAATCAAGAAAGGCTGTTGGCTCATCAAGAAAAATCATTTGAGTCTGCTGCGCAAGGGCTTTGGCAATCATTGTTTTTTGTCGTTCGCCATCACTTAATGTCTGAACCATGCGATTTTTCAGTTTCAGCACTCCAACCATATCAAGAGACTCATCAACAATTTTATCATCAGCTGCACTTAGCGTACCCCAAAAACCTGTAAAAGGATAACGTCCCATACCGACCAACTCACCGACAGATATATTTTCAACTCCAGTTTTTCCAGTAAGGACAACACTTATCTTGCGTGCCAATTTAATGGAAGAATAATTATTGATATTAACATCATCAATAATTACATCGCCAGCAAGTGGTTTTATAAATCCAGACATCGTTTTAAGCAGAGTAGACTTTCCGACTCCGTTTGATCCAAGCAAACACGTAAACTCACCACTGCTAAGCGAAGCATTTATAGCATCCCCGACCTTTTTATCTTTATATCCGATAGACAAATCATGCAACACAACTGATTCCATAGGACAAAGATACGTCAAAGGATTGAAAAAGCAAAGGAAAAGGATTTTTTTTAGTAACTTTGCACTCGATATGAATCAACAGACATCACCGATACAGGAACTACAAAAACAGAAAATGCTCTTAGAAATAGAGTATTATTCAGAAAAAGAAGCTTTTCGTAAACAAACAGAGGCTACAGGACTAATGCGCAAAGTAAAGAAGGGGGATGCATGGTTTCCTCTAAACATTGGTAAAAGCTACTACAACTCTCTAAACCAAATGGCTATAGAGGTAACAAGAAACACTGATACTGATACAGAACACAACTTCGAATTCGGCCGACCTGTAGCTTTCTTTAAAACAGACGGCAAATCATTAAGTTACTTTAATTTTACTGGAACAGTATCCTTTGTAGACGGTGACAAGATGGTTGTTATCATTCCTGACGGAGGACACGCAATAGATCTTCAAGGAAGCACAGACAAGATTGGAATACAATTGTTTTTTGATGAGACAAGCTATAAGCTAATGTTTGAAGCTCTTGACAGAGTTATAAAAGCAAAAGGCAATAGATTGGCATATTTGCGTGACTTATTTTATTCGCACCAAAAGGCAAAACGGTTTTCTTTTACAGAGCAACGCTTTCCATGGCTTAATCCCACTCAGGAGAAAGCTGTAAACGAAGTGCTTTGGGCAAAAGACGTTGAGGTAGTACACGGTCCTCCAGGAACAGGAAAGACTACAACTCTTGTTGAAGCCATAAATGAAACACTTATGCGAGAAAATCAAGTATTGATTTGCGCACAAAGCAATATGGCTGTTGACTGGATTTGTGAGAAGTTAGTTGATCGAGGAATAAACGTATTGAGAATAGGAAATCCAACTAAAGTGAACGATAAAATGCTTGGATTTACTTATGAGCGAAAGTTTGAGAGCCATCCCGATTATTCTCAACTATGGGCAATAAGAAAAGCTATTCGTGATTTGAGAAGTCACAGGAAAGGACGTGATGAAAAATATCATCAGAAATTGGAACATCTTAAAGCTCGCGCCACAGAAATTGAAATAAGAATAAACTCAGAATTACTTGGAGAGGCAAGAGTAATTGCATCTACACTTGTTGGTTCTGCAAATAGACTCCTTGAAGGACAAAAATTCGGAACGTTGTTTATTGATGAAGCTGCACAGGCTCTTGAAGCCGCATGCTGGATACCAATGAGACACGTAACAAGAGTTATATTGGCTGGAGACCACTGTCAGCTGCCACCGACGATAAAGAGTATCGCCGCACTTAAAGCAGGATTAGGCAAGACACTGATGGAGCGTATTGTTGAAAATAAACCCGAAGTGGTGACATTGCTGAAGATTCAGTATAGAATGAACGACCAAATTATGCGTTTCTCCAGTGAATGGTTTTATCACGGACAAGTGGAAAGTGCACCGCAGATTAGATATCGCGGTATACTTGATTATGATACACCTATTGAGTGGATGGAAACGGCACCGGTATGCAATGACAATGTCGATGCCACGATTGGAGAAGGCAGAGACGGAGATTCCATCATCAACAAGGACGAGGCTAAAATAACTTTGGCACGACTTGAAGATTACTTCACGAAGATTGGTAAACAAAAAATTCTTGAAGAGCAAATTGATGTTGGTGTGATTTCTCCTTATAGGGCACAAGTGCAATACATGCGTAGGCTGATTAAGAAAAAGGAATTCTTCAAACCATATCGACATCTCATAAGCATCAACACCGTTGATGGTTTCCAAGGTCAGGAGCGTGATGTAATACTGATATCTTTGGTTAGAAGTAATACCGATGGACAGATAGGATTCTTGAATGACCTAAGGCGAATGAATGTAGCTATAACACGTGCAAGAATGAAACTGATAATAATTGGTGACAAGGAGACTCTTTGTCGCCACCCATTCTACAAAAAACTATGGGAATATATTAACAAGGAAGATTGATGGCTAACACGAACGATATGACAATAGGGTCTCCAGTAAGAGACATCTTGAAATTTGCAATTCCACTTATATTAGGATATATTCTGCAACAGATGTATCTTATCATAGATGCATCAATTGTTGGTAGGTGGATTGGCGTCAATGCTCTTGCTGCTGTTGGCACATCAAGCAGCATCATGTTTCTTATTATGGGTTTCTGCAACGGCTCCTGTGCAGGCTTTTCAATTCCCATTGCTCAGGCCTTTGGTGCAAAAGATTATAAAAAGATGCGATCATACGTTAGCAATGCCATACGCATTGCCATCGTAATGGCAATAGTAATAACATTCATGAGCTGTATATTCTGTGGAAGGGTTTTAAAAATCGTAAACACTCCTACTGACATCTTCGACGATGCATACATATTTCTATTTTTACAATTTCTTGCAATACCATTTACAATAGCTTACAATCTTCTTTCTGGATTCATTCGTGCAATTGGTAACAGCAAACAACCATTTTATTTCCTTATTGCATCGTCGTTTATCAACATTTTCCTTGACGTGATACTTATTCTTATTCTAGGAATGGGTGTTGAGGGAGCAGGTATCGCAACGCTTATATCACAATGTTGTGCATCAGTGATGTGCTGGATTTACATCAAACGTAAACTAAAACTGCTCATACCAAAGGGAGAAGAAACTCGTTTTGATAACAGGTTGATAAGTATATTGCTCAACAACGGTATTCCTATGGGAATGCAATTCTCTATCACTGCTATAGGAATTATTATGCTGCAAAGTGCTAACAATGCACTAGGAACAACATATGTAGCAGCATTCACAGCGAGCATGCGAATAAAATATCTATTTACATGTGTACTTGAAAACATCGGAGTTGCGATGGCTACATATTGCGGACAGAATATTGGCGCAAAAAAGATGAATCGTATAAAGTCTGGAATATACGCAGCCATAAAAATTATGCTTGTGTATTTCGTTATAACATTCATCATTATATATCCATTTGCAGATTACATGATGATGCTTTTTGTTGACGGCAGTGAAAAGGATGTAGTAAGCAATGCTGCAATGTTTATGCGCATAGCTAACTATTTTTATCCGGCACTAGGACTACTCACGATATTCCGTTATAGCATTCAGGGCCTTGGATATAGTAACCTCAGCATGATGAGCGGAGTGATGGAAATGATAGCAAGATGTGGTGTCAGCTTATGGATTGTACCAGCATTGAAATTCACAGGTGTATGTTATGGTGATCCTGTGGCATGGATAATGGCTGATATTTTCCTTATACCGGCTTTTATTTGGCTATATGGCCATCTCAAAAGGAAGATGGTTCAATGCGCCTCTTAAGAAAGAATTTGCGTGCTAATAAAAAGAATAGCAATACGCCGAAGAGATTCTCTATAGCTACCATCCAGAATGCAGCTTTGTAGCCCATCATTTCTGATACGATTCCACCAAGAAGTATGCCGATACCAAATCCTAAATCCCAAGAGGTTAGTATTGAAGAATTGGCAGTGCCTCGTTCATTATGATGAGCCACAGATATAAACATATTAAGAAACGCAGGATACATATGACCATTACCTAATCCGATAAGGAATGCTGAAAGATAATAACCAAATGGATGTGTCCAACCAACAAACATAATATAACCAACAAGAGCTATACACATTCCGTATGCCGCATTATGAGTAAGCCGACCTTCACGCAAGGCTCTAGCTCCCTCAAGTCTAGAACTGAACAAACCTATTGAAAGTAAAGCGAAATATGTACCTGTACCTCCAGTAATGCCGAGTTCTTGTTTACTATATATAGCAAGATAGTTGCTTAGCGCTCCAAAACAAAAGCCAAACATGGCAATATTGACAGCAAGCAACCATGCACGTGTAAGAAAGAATCTGTCAAAAGACAGTTTTTCATTATTCTTAGCGATAGAATTAACAGGAATCTTTACCGTTCCATCAACAATTAGACCAACAAAAGCCACGGCAAGAGCTATCCAGAATAATATACTGAAATCATTCAGCAACTTGTATAAGTAGATACCGATAGAAGGAGCGATGGCCATTGCAAGATTATTGCTTAGTCCATAATACCCTAAACCTTCATTACGACAGTTTGGAGGGAGCACATCTATTGCAACAGTACTATTAGCGACTGTAGCTGCACCATATGGTCCACCATGAATTGTTCTTACTATCGCAAACATTAAAAGTGTGCTAGCAGCAATATAACCAGCAAAACATACAAAAAACAAGAAAAGACAGATGAGAAGTACTTTCTTTCGATTAAAACTATCGACAAAGAAACCACTGAAAGGACGTATTATCAATGAAGCTATAGTATAACCAGAAAGCACAAGTCCTATAACATCATTTGTCGCTCCAAATCTCTCACTAAGATATATTGGCAACAAAGGAGTAAGTATATAAAAGGCAAAATACATCATAAAATTGGCTATCATGACTTTTATATACTGTGCATTCCAAACTTTTTCTTCTTTTTCTATCATCATTCGTCCCAATCTTTAAATTCTAGCTCCAACTGTATCCATTCTGGTGCAGACAGTTCGTCATCTGTTCCAGGATTAGAAACCGACAATCCCATAAGTCTTATAGGATGTTCTGCACTATATGTGATCTGCTTTAGCAATTTCTTTGCCAATGGCAAAATATCGTCTTTTGTCTTTAATATCTTTCTACCCGTAATGCTACGTGTTATCTGTTGGAAATCACCATACTTAATTTTCAGTGTAAGCGTTTTACCTTCAAAGTCATCTTTATTAATCCGTTCACAAAGTTCCAATACAGAGTGATAAAGTTCTATCAACACAGCTGACTTTATACTTATGTCCTGAAGAAAAGTTTGCTCACATCCCACAGACTTTCTTATTCGCTCAACAACAACTGGACGATTATCAATGCCTCGTGCAAAGTCATAGAATATTGGTCCCGCTTTTCCAAACACTTCAGAAAGATGTTTTAAAGAACACTCTCTAAGCTGGGCTCCATTGAATATTCCAATATGGTGCATACGCCTTGCAGTCTTTGGTCCTACTCCCCAAAAGCTTTCTATTGGTAACTTAGCTATAAAATCAAGAGCCATATCTGGATGTATAGTGCATATACCATCTGGTTTGCGATATTCAGAAGCAATTTTCGCAAGAAATTTATTATAGGATATTCCTGCAGAAGCAGTAAGATTCAATTCATCTTTTATTCGCTGCTTTATTTCCTTTGCAATATCTATCGCAAGGTCTATCCCGCATTTATTATCCGTAACATCAAGAAAAGCCTCATCAATTGATATTGGCTCGATTATATCAGTATATTCTTTAAATATTGCGTGAATGCGTGAGGAGACTTCGCAATAATGTTCATGGCTTCCTCTCACAACAATCAATTGCGGACATAATCGCTTAGCAACAAGCATTGACATAGCCGAATGCACACCATATTTGCGTGCTTCATAGCTGGCCGTAGACACGACACCGCGCGCTCCGTCATAACCCACAGCAATTGGTTTGCCACGTAAATCAGGATTATCACGTTGCTCTACACTAGCAAAAAATGCATCCATGTCAATATGTATTATCTTGCGATCCATGCTACCCATAAAGTAATTGCAAAGATACACAATTTACGCCAAACGCTGATAATGCCAATGTTATTATCTTCAAACAAATAATACGGATATTATTTTGTCGGTTCGTGAAAATACAATAATTTTGTGATACAATTGGCTATATACACAATTATAACACTCATGAAAATAGAGTATAAAAGAAAGAAATATGACTTCTATAAAAGATTTAATGACAAAGATTAGTTTCAATGAAGTAAGTGACGCATTGAAAAAACTATATCAACTTGATAAAGCAAACATAGATGAGTTTGAAAACACATTCAATACGTTGCGTACTGTCAAACCTACATTTGATTATTTCGACATGATTATCGAAGTGAAAGAAAAGGATGGCAAAGTTTACGTAAGCAATACTCATCTTGGAAGTATTACAGATCTTGCCGGACGAAGATTTAAGGTTCAAGGTAACATGCCGGATGCTGCTGTCGCAGCTCACTGTTTATATCAAATCACGGTTCACGAATACGAGACAGAACGATTCAAAGATCATCTCGACGAATGGGATGATGACATGATGAATCCACAAAAGGCACGCATCGTAAGATAGCATGCCTTTTGAAACGATTTCTTGTGATTGTTATCCAACAGCAATCAGTTCTATTTCGAATATTAAAGTAGAACCACCTGGTATTCCTGGTTGTCCAAATTTACCATATCCCATGTCGGAAGAAAGATATACTTCCCATTTATCTCCAACATGCATCTGCTGCATTGCAATAACCCATCCTTCAATAACATTAGAAAGACGTATAGCCAACGGTACACCGCCAATACTACTATCGAAAGTATTTCCGTCAATTGTACGACCTGTATAGTGAGCTGTAACTATACTGCGCGCAGACGGTTGCTTGCCATTCACATCTCCTGAAGATATAACTTTATATGATACACCCTTCACGATTGTGAACACTCCATCCTCGCGTGATTTGTCAATCAACCACTTTTTATTCTTATTGATATATTCCCTATTTGCCATATTGTTTAAGTTAGATAAATAATATTAACGCCACAAAGTTACGTCTTTTTTTACAGAAGAAAGATTAATTATCTGCAAGATTCATAATACATATTGTAGATTATCTTCTTTCAAAGTTCAACTACTTAATATGATTCATCATATATAGGAGCATTTATGGAACAATTAATTGATACATAAACAGTAATAAGCCCGGATAAGAAATCTTTGTTTTTCCTATCCGGGCTTATTTATCTAGTATGCGATTATTTGTTTTATTCTGAGAATGCTGCAGACTCCGCTGCTTCTATTATGCTTTCACGGCTTTGTGGACGTGAACTAATGTCACTCAAGTCAAACTCTTCGTCCTCTGTACTGCTGACTGTTGATTCTGCATTTACTGCATCTTTCACTTCATTGTCGCTTCTATACATAGGAGAACGACGATACATCTTACTGCTCTTATCCTCGAATACCTCTTCCTTGAACGCAGTTACTCGTTTTGTATTCTCAGGTTCCTCTATATCTTGCTTAATGATAAAGCCATCATTAACTTCTGTGCTCGGAACATCCTCTACAGGTTCTTCCTCCATCTTTGTGCGACTAGCCTTAACAGCAAACACTTCATCAATGAATTTAGGTTCCTTGCGTAATTTCTCAAGAGTCAGTTTACTAGCTAACTGTTGGCTTTCCTTCTTGCTATATCCAACCCCAGAACATCCATCAACACCTTCTATGCAAACCTTATAATCAAACATAGGGCTGCCATTATCGTCTTTCTTCTGTTCTAGCATTTCAAAGGTTAACTTCACACGATTCTTTTGTCCCCATTCAATGAGTTTGCTTTTAAAGTTTACTTCTTTATAAGCAACCTTATCAATGTTGATCATCTGTGACAATATGCGTTTTTCCATAAAATGCATACATGTATTATAACCTCGGTCAAGATACATTGCGCCAACAAGAGCTTCAAAAGCATTTCCTCCCATATAACTATTATGAGAAGAACTGCGTCCATTACTCAATATTAACTTGCTGATGCCCATCTCATTTGCAAGTTTGTTCAGAGTGTCTCTCTGTACAAGCTTAGAACGAGTGTTTGTAAGAAATCCTTCGCGCTTACCAGGAAAATGTCTATAAACAATATCTCCCACAATAGCGTCAAGAATAGCATCGCCCAAAAATTCCAGGCGTTCGTTGTTTACCGGCTTTCCTTTTGCATTACGTTTCATAACGCTCTTATGCATCAGTGCTAATTTATAGTAACTGATATCATGTGGATAGAAGCCGAGAATTGCATATAAAGAAGAATAAAGTTCCTTCTCCTTACGGAAAGGAAGCTTTATTCTATCTATGATGTTATTCAGCATATTTCTTGAATACGACACAACAGTTATGGCCTCCAAAGCCGAAGGTGTTGCTAAGTGCTGCACGCACTTCGCGCTTTTGAGCCTTGTTGAAAGTAAAGTTCATGTTGTAATCCAAATCAGGATCCTTATCATCTTCATTATGGTTGATGGTAGGAGGAACAATGTCATTCTTGACACTGAGTACACATGCCATTGCCTCTACTGCACCAGCAGCACCAAGAAGGTGACCAGTCATACTCTTTGTAGAGCTGATATTAAGCTTGTAAGCGTGTTCACCAAAAACTTCCTTTATGGCTACAGCCTCAGAAAGGTCACCAATATGAGTTGATGTTCCGTGAACATTAATATAATCGATGTCTTCTGGCTTCATGCCTGCATCCTCAAGTGCATTCTTCATAACGAGTTTTGCACCTAAGCCCTCTGGGTGAGAGGCTGTGATATGATAAGCATCGGCACTCTCGCCTTCACCAACCATTTCTGCATATATTTTAGCTCCACGAGCTTTTGCATGTTCCAATTCCTCAAGGATAAGGCAACCAGCACCTTCACCCATAACGAATCCATCGCGGCTTCCACTGAATGGACGACTAGCATGCTCAGGATCTTCATTAAGTGTAGAAAGAGCTTTTATTGCATTAAAACCTCCAACACCACATTCGCAGATTGCTGCCTCTGCACCACCACTGACAATAACGTTAGCCTTTCCTAAACGGATAAGGTTGAAAGCGTCAGCAAGAGCGTTGCTTGAAGAAGCACATGCACTAGTTGTTGTATAGTTTGGTCCATGAAAACCGAAATGAATACTAATCTGTCCTGAAGCAATATCCGCAATCATCTTAGGAATAAAGAATGGACTGAATTTAGGTCCATCTTCCTTATGCTGAGCGTAATATGAAACTTCTTCCTCGAATGTTTTGATACCACCGATACCAACACCATAGACAACACCGATACGGTTTTTGTCTTCCTTTTCAAGGTCGAGACCAGAATCATTCACACCTTGCATTGCTGCAATCATGGCAAGTTGAGTATATCTATCCAACTTGCGGGCTTCTTTACGATCAAGATAATCATTCACATTAAGGTCCTTAACCTCACATGCGAACTTTGTCTTGAAATCTGTCGTATCGAAATGTGTAATAGGAGCGGCACCACTTTTACCAGCAAGAAGATTATTCCAAGTTTCCTCAGGATTATTTCCTACTGGAGTAACAGCACCAAGACCCGTTACTACTACTCTCTTTAATTCCATGCGTGTATATATAAAAAATGACTAGGAATTAGGGATTAGTGATTGGAAATCACATTTAATGACGTTTCCAATCCTTAATCACTAATCTCTAATCGTATAAATTTGCAAAAATAATTATTGACTATTATTTTGCGTTTTCCTCGATGTACTTGATAGCGTCACCTACAGACTGGATTGTCTCAGCCTTGTCGTCTGGGATAGAAATACCGAATTCCTTTTCGAATTCCATGATAAGTTCTACAGTATCCAGTGAATCAGCACCAAGATCGTTTGTGAAGCTTGCCTCTGGCTTAACTTCAGCCTCGTCTACACCAAGTTTGTCTACGATAATAGCCTTTACCTTGCTTTCAATTTCTGACATAATTGTAACTTTTTAAAATGTTTATAAATAATTTCTAATTAAAAATCGGGTGCAAAGGAACGAATTTATTTTTGATTTCGCAAATATTTTATCCAAAAAAGCACTTAGAGTTGCACAAACCCCCTATCACTGTGCATTATTTTGGACTTTTTCTTCCGTAATTCACGAAATATCAATTACTTTCACTTTGTTTGTAATATTCGTTCTACGTGCTCAACAACCACCTCTGGCTTTATGTTATGCATGCAAGCCCAATCGCCACGCAAGCATGGTTTATTTCCATAAATGCTACATGGGCGACATGGCATATCTAGTTGTACGGCACGGTCCATACTTTGATTCCATCCCATGAAACCCGCAAATGGATGTGTTGAGCCCCATATGCTCACAACTGGTGTGTTAACGAGTGAAGCCAAGTGCATATTAGCACTATCCATACTCACCATTACATCAAGATGGCTCATCAGAATTAGTTCCTGCTGGAGTCCATTCATCAATCGTGACGCATTTATTATCTGTTTACTCTCTGCAGATATTGCATCGAGTTGTATCATCTCTTCGCTTCCACCTCCAAAGAGAAATATTCTGCTAGATGGATGTTTGTTAACAAGCATCCTTATCACATTTTTCATCAATGGCAACGGATACATCTTTCCTTTATGCGCTGCAAACGGAGCGATGCCTATCCATTGTTGGAACGGGCGTTTTTCGCCTATTTTATCTGACAACAATCTCAAATTGCCTCCTTCGGGTGGATAAATGGATTTGAATTCCAATTTCACAGGATAGCCTAACTTTTCCAACACATCAGTGTAGTTTTGAAAAGATGTAGGTTGTTGTTTCAATTCCTTATTATTCTCAGCTATAAGTTTGCTTTTGCCACTTCTATGCTTATCTATACTCTCCACACGATAATGATCGAAATTAAATCGCATGCGAAGGTAATCAGAACGCAAGACGCTATGAAAATCGGCAATGGCAGTGAAGTTCTTTGCTGTCAATCTCCTATAAAGTGAGTTTAATCCTCTCACTCCATGATATTCATTATTAATATCAGCAGCCATAAAACCCACATTAGGAGCTAAATTCTCGAAGAATGGGCGTGCAAATGGTTTGCTCAACATTGTTATGCGTAGATTTGGATACTGACATGCTAATGAATAGACAACAGGAACTGTCATAGCCACGTCACCCAAAGCTGAGAAGCGCATAATAAGCAAATGCTCAGTATTCATTTATTTCTTATACAATATTGGATTCGTGTCTACGTCATTATACATCTTCATCTGACGATACACCTTCATATATTTACGACCAGCCTCAATATCTTCTATCAACTGGTTGATTGCAATCCCTAAATCATTCTGCTGTTCTAATAGAACTCCCAATTTTGCCTTACATTTTGATATATGAGACTCATCGGCATCCTTACGTTCAGCCTGCTCTTTCATATGATATATCTTGAGGGCTAAAATACTAAGACGGTCTATAGCCCAAGCAGGACTTTCTGTATTTATTCGTGCGTCTTCAAGCACTTCTACATTTTTATATCTATCAAGGAAATATGAGTCAATCTGCTCAACCAAATCTGTACGGTCTTGATTGCTCTTATCAATGCGTCGCTTTAACTTAAGCGCACCAATCGGATCTATTTCTGGATCACGGATAATATCCTCAAAATGCCACTGCACTGTGTCTATCCAACATTTCAGATACAATTTATTTTCAATAGTCCCTTTTTCGAATGGATTATTAATAGGTGAATCTATATTGTCATAAACGTGGTAATCATCGATTGCCTTATTAAAAATCTCATTACAATGCTGTGTAAAAGACATATTTATAATATAATTTAAGTTTATTCTGCAAAAATAGGTAATTATTTTTAAAGTTACAAATATTTATTGCTTAAATGAGGTATTACAGCACTTTAAGAGCAAAATGTATTTCTTTTGAACTCTTTTTCCTACATATTTATCATTACGAGAGCAAATTATTGGCTCCTCAATTGATTTAGATTAAGAAATTGACATTTTTGCCATAAAAATAATAATATTTGTTTGTTGTGTGCGCAAACAGTCGTATCTTTGCAGTGAAAATAAAAGGATAATAATAACAAACGGATATCAAAGGGGTTCCGAACAAATTTAAAGAAAGGTAAAAAGATTATGGTAACATTAATGATTGTTTTAGCAGTAGTCGCAGGTTCAGTTTCACTAGCAGTGAATGTAAACGACAAAATCTCTATGGGTTTATAAACCCGATAGGGATTTCTTTTAAAAAGAAGTTTTTGAAAATTAGATATAAAAAAACCAGATATACAATTATGTATATTTGGTTTTTTTGTGTAATTATATTATTCTACTTGTGATTCCATTGGATTAGCAAGTCCTTTCATTCCTACAAGAAAAGCCTTTGCTGAGCCAAATTTTAAGAACATGTCCAATCTTATGGGCACATGATTTTCATCGTCACTAACATAGAAATCTACAATATTCTTATAACTTCCGTTTTCCAACTCAAAATATGCGAGTTGTAGACAGCGATATTTTCTTCCATTGTCGGCCTTAATCACAGTTTTGCCTTTATATCTAAGCTGTGCCGGCGTACGTCCATTACCATCAGCAATAGGAAATTTTACGATATATCCATTTTTCCAACTTTTTGGATTGAAAGATCTTGCACGCAGAAATATGCTCATCATGTCGTAAATGCAATCTTCATAAGTATGCCTTTCCCACGAATTAGAACCATCAGCATGCTGCCTATGCATTCTTACACTGCAATTACCATTAGGATATGTATAGAAAACCTCATCAACGGTATAACGGCTACCTTCACGAGCACCCTTTCGATAATATAAAGGAGCTAGATCCAGAGTATTATAACATAACAACGTATCACGTAAAACGAACATATTATCAACTTTGCTATTACCACGTGTCGTTAAACTTGCTCGATAAGCAGGTTTGCCGTCAAAACGACTTTCTACAGTATACATGGAAGCCAATCCTGCTTTTACCCAAACGAATTTCCAATTATAATACAAATTATAAGAAAGAAACTCACCAGACTTGAAAGCAGTGTTGCGAAATGAACACTGAGCATTTGATGCAACCGCACAAAACAGTAGCACTAACGCCATAATTGCTTTTCTTAGTTGTCCCATATCGTTAATTATTAGTAATTATACGTTCTATATCAAGTGCCTGCAGGAATATATTCTATACCAAGTTTTTTAGCTCTGTCTGCATTGCGCCTTTTTACAGTTTTCTGTTTATCCGCTTTCTGCTTCGTAATTTCTCTAGGCTTTTGTAAATAAAGCGGTTTCTCTGTAGGGTTCCAAGATTCTCTCACATCCCACTTAGCCTTGCATTCTATCTTACTAGGATAATAATACACTTCCTCGGGTTGAGTTCCTGTGGTGAAATCACCTGTGTCCCATATACCATTGTTATTACGATCCTCAAACATTCTGAGATAATAATCTCCTGCAGCAAGATAGAAGAATTCTGCCTGCCCGTTTTCTGCAGACAACTCTTTCATCACATTGTCACTCTTATCCAAAAGTTGCAGAATACAATGTTTGCCATCCATCCCAAGCAAGGATATTGTCAGAGTACTATATTCGTCATCGCTCTTTACTTTGAATCCATGCTTATTCTTTCCAGAAACATTTCCATAGATATCAACAAAAGCCGTGCTATCCATCTCTAGACTATATTCCTGACCTGGTCGCCATTCGCCCACAAGTTCATAGTCCATGCCATATTTAAGCGAATCGCTACGCACTAACTTTCCATGAACATCTCTATGTGCCAACGGCCGGAATGAATATTTGGCTTTATACCAAAGCGTATCTATCTTAGTATATAGATGTATTTTTGACGTATCAACCTTTTCAAGTGGAGCATCAACGCTTATAGGAATATTTTTATCCGGATCAAGTTCTGTCGGAGCATTAACGTTAAGTCTTATACTTTCTTTAGGTTTCACCGCTTGGTACGGATCACCTTTCTTCTTTGCTTTTTCTTGCGCTTTCTGCCATTTCTCAAGTTCTTTTTGGGCCGCTTTCATCCTCTTTTCAAACGGTTGTTTGGAAAGGACTTCCATCGTATCCCTTTGAGCAACTAGCTTTCCTAGAGAATCTGTCTTAAGGTAATTTATCTCCATACGCAGGGTATCTTGATTAACAAGAGCAGAATCACGTAACCAGTATGATATAGTGTCTCTCTTTACGTTAGGAATAGCGATAAAAGCATTTTTCTCATTGAAATTAAGACCTTTTATTTTTGGCAATTCACTGTTTCCATAACTGAAATTAGCAACAAAATGATTCGCTTCTTTTCTTGTCACACTAAGCAAATATCGATCGGTCTGCAATTCTGTGAATGCTGACAAAGTAACATTATCAGGCAAGAAATGGATGTAATCATGTCGTTTTATGTCTGCAATATGCAGTGAGTCTGTCCAAAGAGTATCCTGTCTTACATCCGGTTTTAATAATGTAGTTATCGGATTATGTAAAAAAGCCAACTTCTCACTTTTCTGATTGAACATATAATTACCATCTACATCCTGTAAAGCATATACACGATAAGTACCATTCTTCACACCTTTAATGATAAAATGTCCACGACTATCAGTACGGCTCACTCTAAGCATAGGCAGCTTTTGAAATGCAGAATCAGCCTGATTGCTATATAGCCCCACAAGAATACCCTTCACCGGTTCTAGATTATCAGCAGAAAGAACATAGCCAGATACTTCCATCGTGTCTATTTCTGCACCTGTAGAAAAGCTATAAGTATAGTTACCCAAAGGATTACCTTCATTGTTGTCGGAAATAGCATCACTGAAGTCAATCGTATAGGTAGTATTTGCCTTCAAAGAATCAAGAAGTTTCACATCAATGCTTTTTCCAGCAGCTTTGATCTCTGGAGTCGTCAATTGAGGCGGCGAAACAATAACATTCTCTGTCGCGTTATCAATCTTAACATATTCGTCAAAATTGATTTTTACATTTCTACTTTTAACGTTAACTCCTTTATCAGCAGGAGACGCCCCGATAACCTTGGGGGGAGTTTCATCAAACCATCCACCATCAGGATTACCCATACGAGCGCAACTTGCAAAGAGCGTCAGTGCGAGCAGACACAGTATTGTATATTTCTTCTTTATCTTCATATTTATTAATATCATACTTGACCTAATAGTTCCAGCAGTTCTTCTAAATTTTTTCTGCTATTGCTAAGACGCGGTATCTTATGCTGTCCTCCAAGTTTTCCCTTAGATTTAAGCCAATCATTAAAGAGTCCTGTACGTGCTTTTATCACTTCTAGGTGTTGCAGCGTGACATCATGAAAACGCTT
>JAGPJJ010000115.1:3378-6366 GCA_018054505.1 Prevotella sp. | reverse complement strand
GAGGTTGATAATTCCTTCTTTAAATTCTACCTTTCCGAAATACATTCTGTTTATATCTACTATAGCAAAGTGATATCCCTGCTCATCTTTCTTCCATAAGATGTTTCCTGGAGTAAAATCCTTATGCATAATATTTTTTTCGTGCATGTCTGCAGCAAACCTTCCTAGGGCGATAGCCATATCTTCGTACTCTTCTGGTTTGGCATTTCCCATTTCATAAAGAGTATGTCCATAGTTGCATTGTATGCTAATGAAATAAGAAAAGCCTAGAAGGTCAAGAAATCCACGTTGTTCAATAAGGGCTATTGGCTCTGGAGTGAAGATACCTTTGCTAAGAACTATCTCAGGGTATTCATATGCTCTTTGTCCTTTTGGTTTGCGGATGCCCCATGAATATATTAACTTGTTTGGTCCTGCTGGAATGTGATATCTTTTAACGTTCACTACTTGTCCGTCAGAGGTAGTAAAGATCTTTATTTTGTTCCTTCCCTCATATATTGTTGTGCCTTCTTTTTCGAAAAAATATGGTACTTTTTCAATCCATTGGCGCATATATTCGTATTTCGGATTTATTTTTATCATTTATCTAATATATCTTTCTTTTTATGATAATACTAATTGATGTTGTTTTTAGCTACAACCTTTCCCTTTACGATTTCGAACCTTCTGTCAAATTCTTCTCGAGTACGTTTCCAGCGTTTGTGTGTCCAAAGATAATAACGTGGTTCCTTATTTATGGTTTCTTCAAGCATAGCAAAGAAGCGCCTTGTTATTTCGTGTTCAGGAAGTGAATTCGGATCTTTAGTTATGAGTTTATATGTTGCGGTGTAATATCCTCGTTTAGGACGCGACATCTCAACATAAAAAACAGCATCGTTCATCTTTCTCATTATGCGCTCAGCTCCAGTGAAGACTGGAGTTTCAGGATGATTAAGAAAAGGTAACCAAAGATGAATGTTTTCCCATTTGGGCCCTTGGTCTGATATATATCCGAATATACTTCTCGTATTATTGTGACGATAGTTTATCAGAAATCTTAGTATATCTTTCTTTGGTACAGTCACACCGTTTGGTTGTGACGAGCGTATCTGCTTAAAAAGATTATCGAAAGCTGCATTTCTTAATGGATGATATACGAGTCCCATTATGCGACTTTGTGGTAGGTCAATACCTACACAAGACAGCCATTCCCAATTGCAATAATGTCCAAGAATTGTTGCAACATCTTGTCCTTCTTGAAAGCATTCTTCAACTTCTTCTGAATTAATAGTTTTGAATCTTTTACGAAGTTCCTGATCGCTGATACTTAATAGTTTTAGAGCCTCAAAGAAGTAATCGGCAAACCAGTGGTAGAAGCCTTTTTCAATTTCTTTTATCTCTTGTTTGCTCTTTTCAGGAAAAGCAGTTGTTATATTTTTGTTTACTACCTTTCTTCTGTATTTGATAATATGATATACTATCAAATATTCAAAGTCTGCTAAGCCATAGAGCATTCTCAGAGGCAATAGCGACAATATATAAAAAAAGTAATATACTAGTCTTGTCATTAGCTTTGCATATCGTGTAGTTTCTTGTAATATCCGTCTTTTTCAATCAATTCTTGATGTGTGCCTCGCTCAACTATCTTACCTTCATGCAGTACGCAAATCTCGTCAGCATTTTTAATCGTGCTCAAACGGTGTGCTATAGCTACAGTAGTTCGGGTCTTCATAAGTCTTTCCAAAGCATCCTGAACAAGTCTTTCGCTCTCTGTATCAAGTGCAGAAGTCGCTTCATCTAGAATCAATATTGGAGGGTTTTTCAGAATAGCTCTAGCGATGCTTACTCTTTGACGTTGGCCACCGCTTAACCTATTTCCACGGTCACCAATATTTGTCTCGAATCCGTTTTCGCTTTGAGTTATGAAATCATATGCATTTGCAATTTTTGCAGCTTCTTCAATTTGCTGATCTGTTGCGCCTTCAACACCAAAAGAGATATTATTGCGGAAGGTGTCGTTGAAAAGTATAGCTTCTTGGTTTACATTACCAATTAGCTGACGCAAATCATGAATTCCTAAGTCTTTTACATTAATACCATCTATCGTAACTTCGCCTTCCTGTACGTCATAATAACGTGGGATAAGGTCTACCAATGTACTTTTTCCGCCACCGCTTTGACCAACAAGAGCAATTGTCTTACCCTTAGGGATGGTGATATTTATGTTTTTAAGAACCCATATAGTCTCACTTTTCCCATCTTTTGTAGAAGAGTTGTAAGAGAATGAAACATTTTTGAATTCTATTTCATGCTCGAAGCTCTTAATGTGAGTAGGATTTTCCTTTTCCTTAATATCTATTTCGGCTTTCAGAATCTTATCAACACGTTCCATACTAGCTAGTCCTTTAGGAATGTTGTATCCTGCTTTTGAAAATTCTTTCAAAGGATTTATGATAGAATATAACATTACAAGATAGTAAATGAATTTAGGACCTGTAAGTGTATGGTTGTTGAGAACAAGTATTCCTCCTACCCATAACACAATGATAATCATCATTGTTCCAAGAAACTCACTCATAGGGTGGGCTAATTGCTGGCGGGTATTAACTCGCATGATGTTATCTCTATATTGGCTATTTACCTTGTCAAAACGCTTGTTCATCTTGTCTTCTGCACAGAAAGCCTTAATGATTCGTAAACCACCCAAAGTTTCTTCAACTTGGCTCATGGTGTCACTCCAAAGACTTTGTGCTTCAATACTGCGGGCTTTAAGTTTTCGTCCGATAAAGCCCATAAACCAACCGAATACAGGAACAAAGATTATTGTGAACAATGTTAGCTGCCATGATATCACCAATAATGCGATGAAATAGCTAATGATAAGTATTGGATTTTTAAACAGCATGTCAAGGCTTGACATGATAGAACCTTCAATTTCCTGAACATCACCACTCATTCTCGCGATGATATCACCTTTGCGTTCCTCACTGAAGAAACCTAGTGACAAAG
>JAGPJJ010000115.1:0-3278 GCA_018054505.1 Prevotella sp. | reverse complement strand
AACTGTATAAGTTGGTTAAGACGTGAGATTTTAAGTGTCTCTGGCACGTTGTCTGGTAAATGCTTTGCAGCATAAGTTCCAGGACGTTCGCTATATTTAAACATGAAAGCAGAATCAAAGCCAACCTCTTTTACGAGTGAAAGCGTCTGCTCATGGTCTTCTTCATCCTCGTCATGATAGCCTACAAATATATCAGTTGTGATTCCACATCCAGGAATGATTGTCTTTATTGCATTGATTTTTGAGAGATAATCTTCACGTGTATATTTGCGGTTCATCAGTTTCAATATCTTGTTGCTTCCGCTCTGTGCTGGGAAGTGAATATGATTGCATAGATTTGGCTCATCTGCGATTGCGTGAAGTATATCCTCTGTCATATCCTCAGGATTTGATGTCGTGAATCTTACACGCATATCAGGTACGCTCTGTGCAACCTTATGTAATAGTTCGGCAAATGACACGCCGTCTTCAGAACGTTTTCCGTTTGGCAACAAACCATAAGAATTCACATTTTGACCAAGTAGCGTAACTTCTTTAAATCCTTTGTCGTGAAGGTCTTTTACTTCTGCAATAATGCTCTCTACGTCACGACTGCGTTCGCGTCCGCGAGTATAAGGGACAATGCAATAGTGACAGAAATTGTTGCATCCACGCATGATACTAACGAAACCACTTACATGGTTTCCGCCAATTCGTTGTGGTAATATGTTACGATATGTTTCAGTCGTAGATAAATCAGTGTTCATGGCATTGTTTCCCATTTCGCATTCTGCAATCATGCTAGGCAGATTGAGATATGAGTCTGGTCCACATACCAAGTTTACATAATGATTCTGTATGAGGTCGTCTTTTACGCGTTCTGCCATACATCCAAGGACACCAAGAATTAGTTTTCGTCCTTTTTTCTGCTCGGCATGTAATGTGTCTAGTCTATTGTAAATTTTGTTTTCGGCATTCTCACGAATACTGCATGTATTCAAGAAGATTGCATCTGCATCATCTTCGTTCTCACAAACGTCATATCCTGCCATCTTCATCACTGAGGCAACTACTTCGCTGTCGGCTACATTCATTTGACAGCCGTATGTCTCGATATATAGTTTCTTGTCCATATCCTTATTTGATAAATATTAGGGTGCAAAGTTACTAATTATAATTGATAATCTAATTAAATTTATTGGTTTTCAGCTATTTATGCCATTTCTTAGCGACAAGAGAAAAGCCAAAATAGAATAACAAAGCTGATATAAATCCAGCTATGGCATCTATTGCATAATGAGCCTGAATGTATACCGTTGCAAGGCACAAAAGTATATAGAATGGCAGCATTATAAATAATAACTTTCTATTTTTGCTATGCCATGCTAACAACATGCATATGGTTGATACTCCTACATGACTGCTAGGGAATGCAGCGGTAGGTCGTTCTCCGGCGGCTTTAGCGTTTTCAACCAAGTGGTAGAATATGCCATCAGTGTATCCTGGGCTAGGCAAACAGTCATGATGATTGCTGAAATAATACTGAACATCAGGGAATATTCCGTGTGCTATATTACTTATTCCAACAGCTTTATAGTAGAATGTTGGTCCCACAACAGGTATGATGTCGTATATTACATAATAAGTCATGAATGACGCCATGATAACGAATGCCACTTTGTGATATTCATTATAGCGGTATATAAAATAAAACAACACTGTCAATGCTATCATAGGATAATAGGCTGCATAGCCACAATCCATAAGCTCGCTTATAATGTGAGATGGAAATCTTGCTGAGAAGTCTAAAGCGGGTTGACATCCAAACAAATTTTGTTCCCAGCTTGCAAATAGATGATCAAGATTTGGGAACATACGATTTATCTCGTATGTATCAGGATACCACCAAGCCAGCAATGCCATCTGTGCGGAAATGCGTGCAAATAGGGTGATGCGACATGGCAACATCCTGTAAACAATCCACATTGCCATTGTTATAGCTCCTATCCGTATGCGTCCCCATATCATGGATTCTGGATTCGCCAGTTTTGTATAAGTAAATAGAACTATGAGCAACGTGAACGCCATATACGCTAATACGGCCCATTCAAGTGGCAGCAGCCCCTTAACAGGTTTTTTCTCAATAGTAAACCACTTATTTAAATTAATCATAACCACTTATTATCCTTATACCATTTAATGGCTAGTTCTGTACCGTGTTTCAAATCATATTGTGGATGAAAGCCTAATTCGTCTACGGCAGGTTCTATATTACAACGCCAGTTGCGTTGTTTTAGAATATTATATTTGTCGTTGTTTAGTGCAGATGTCTTGCCCGTAATCTTACCAATATATTCTCCAACGAATGTAGCTAGTCGAAGAATGAACAGTGGTGCCTTAATCCTTATCCACCATGGGCGTCCAAGATCGTCATGAATATAATTACTGAATTCAGTGGAATTATAAACGTTACCATCACTTAAGAAGTATTTTCTGCCGTTTTTCCCACGGTTAAATGTTAGAAATACGGCTTGAACTAGATCTTGAACATAAATGAAAGTTATATCTTGATGTTTAAAACCAACTGAAAAGTCAATATGCCCTTTAATAGTTTTTGCCATCATAAAATAGTCTTTCTCTCTAGGCCCATAAACGCCAGTTGGGCGCAAAATAACGTATGGAAAGTCATTTCCTATTGTGTCGAGAAACTTTTCGGCCAAAAGTTTACTCTTCCCATATACAGTGTTAGGACGCGGAATATCGCTTTCTTCAATTTCCAAATATGGAGATGTCTCTCTTATGGCACCAAAGATACTTAGGCTACTTAGATAAACAAATCTCTTGATAGGCATCTTTAATGTAATAAGAGCATTTACAAGATTTATAGTGCCATCAGTGTTAATCTTGAAAAAATCGCGTTTATGCAGGCACTTAGTAGCACCTGCTGCATGTACAACATAGTCGAATTCGTATCCGGCTAGTTGTTGCCTTAAATCATCTTCCGAGGATAGATTAAGTTCTATGAAATTTATGCGCTCATCAGTAAGATACTTTCTTGAACTGCTTTTCCTCACGGCAGCCCATACTTCCATATCCCTTCTTAGTGCTTCCTCTACAATAAAGCTGCCAATGAAACCACTGGCACCCGTTACTAATATCTTCATCAAATAGCTATTTGGGAAACAAAAGTAATGTAAATTTCATTATGAGCAAAGTATTTTATTAATTATTAATCATTTTGCCCCTGTCCAAACAGAAGTAATCAATGTGAAAATGATTCATTCTTTATGAACAGGGGC
>JAGPJJ010000114.1:3531-6430 GCA_018054505.1 Prevotella sp. | reverse complement strand
CGCCAAGCCTCAACAGAAGGTATGGTTTTGCTGAAGAATGATTACAACACATTGCCACTTAAAAATATAAAGAATGTTGCTCTTTTCGGTGTAAATTCTTACGACTTTTTCAGCGGTGGTCTTGGTTCTGGATGTGTCAACGTTCCTTATGTTGTTGATATGCTTAACGGACTTAAAAATGCTGGAGTTGGAACAACGCCACAACTCACAGAGATTTATAAGAACTATGTAAAATATGCGACAGCAAAACTGAAAGCTGACAAAAACCCAGAGATGTGGTTCCTTGATCAGGGACAGCCTAAACTTGACGAGATTGAGATTACGAAACGATGCATTGAACACGAAATAAAAGGCGCAGACGCAGCAATTATTACCATTGCCAGACAAGCTGGCGAAGGAATTGACAGACAGATTGAAGGCGAATTCAATCTTACGGATAACGAAAAGAGTATGATTTCTAGAGTAAGTGATGCTTTCCACGCAGCAGGGAAACCTGTCATCGTTATCATTAACTCGGGAAGCGTGATGGAAACTACTTCTTGGCGTGACCGTGCTGATGCAATTCTTGTAGCATGGCAGCCTGGAGAGGAAGGTGGCAACAGTGTAGTTGATGTTTTAACTGGTAAGGCTAATCCTTCTGGCCACTTAACAATGACATGGCCGATAAGCGCAACTGACGTTCCTTCAACAAAGAACTTTCCACAGACTCCGGATTATTATAATCTTACAGACAAGATTGCAAGCGGAAGAATGCAAGGTGTAGACTACACTAATCATGAAGAGGATATATACGTAGGTTACAGATATTTTGACACATTTGGAAAGAAAGTGGCATATCCGTTCGGTTACGGACTTAGCTATACAACTTTTGAATATGGCAAACCGACTGTAAAGGAACATGGTGACAAGATAGAAGTATCTGTAACCATTAAGAACACTGGCAAGATTGCCGGCAAGGAAGTTGCTCAGGTTTATGTAACAGCAGCAAAAGGCAGCTATGAAAAACCATCAAAAGAGTTAAAAGCTTTTGCCAAAACAGATTTGCTTAAAGCTGGACAAAGCCAAACTCTAAAAATGACTATTAACAAGCGAGACCTTGCTAGTTTTGACGAGACAGAAAGCCAATGGAAGGTAGACGCAGGAGTTTATACGTTTAAAGTTGGTGCAAACGTTGAAGACATCAAAGGACAAGCCAAACTAAACATCAAAGAATACACAGAGAAAGTAAGCGATGTATTGAAACCTCAATACAAGCTCAACTTACTTCATCAATAAATTTGGAAAAGTATTTCGGGGCACATTATGCTCCGAAATACTCTTCTAATTCTTTCATTGCACTACCCTCTTCATTTTTAAGGTCCTTAATTACCTGTCCTTTTTCAAGCAACAATATTCTTGTTGAGATATCAGACACAAAATTAAGGTTGTGACTAGACAAAATAACAGTCATACCAAACTCATGACATGCAGTTTGTATCATCTTAGCTATATTGATTTGTGAAGAAGGGTCTAGATAATTAAACGGTTCATCAAGAAGAAGCACTTCTGGATTAATTATCATAGCACCAATAATACCTATCTTCTGACGATTACCTTCAGAGAAGTCACGAATATACTTCTTTGTACCTAAGATTTCATCATGCATCAGTGAAGAATAATTTTCAAGTCGCTGATTGACCGTCTCTGTTGGAATATTGTAAACCTTTCCTATGAATGTGAAATATTCCTCAGGTGTATAGAAATCTATCAGAAAGCGTCCATCAATAAACGAACCTGTATATTGTTTCCATTCTTCTGTTTCATTAACCTTCAGCCCATTACTAAATACACAACCGTCATCAGCCTTTATTAAATCAAGGATAAGACGCATGAGAGTAGTTTTTCCTGCACCGTTATTACCAACTAATCCAATTAGTTCGCCTGAACCAAGCGTTAGTTGAGGTATATCTACAACAGTTTTATCACCATATATCTTTTTAAGATTTTCAATCTTTATTTCCATATTCGTTTTATTTAATATTATTTATTCACAGAAAGTTTCCATTCTCTTATATCTTATACTCATGAAGCGTTTGGCTAGCGACTTGAGAACAACTCTATGCAATAGCAAGGCAATTATTCCCAATGAAGCAACAATAGCTTCGGCAATATATGTATTGTTTAGACAAAGCATAAGCGCACCATAAATACCCATAGGTATCAATATCACGAAACCATATAGATTTATAGCCATATTGGCACCCTGATAATTGAAAAATGCAGAAGAGAATAGATCTATTCGCTTTGAGAAAAGACATGTTGGCATCATTATAATGTTAACACTCGCGCAGAAAAAGAATGTAGCGACGAGCAAATCAAATCCCCAATATCCTAAAAACAGTCCAGGAATATAAGGTATAATCATGACAAGATTTATAAGCATCAGGAAATAATACTTCTTACATAACAAATCATAAATTGACAACGGCTTTGTCATTATTCCATGAAAGAAATTACCTTCAACGCCAAATACCCATTGTCCAAGCAACATGGATGGAAATGCCATCGCAAACATGACAAATATAGACACTCCACCAGCTCCGATACCGTCATTACTTTTTAGTGTTAATGCTTGAGTATAGACCTGAAATAGGAATATTATAGGAATGAAGATCATAGCCTGACGAAGACGCTTAGAACGGAACACACTTATATATTCCATACTAAACAACGATATATCACCAAGGCTGTGCACTTTAGATGTATGACTTTTCTGCTCATTGTAATGTTTTATGCTGCACATATACTTGTAGAGAACTAACAAAAACAACAATGTGATTATCATCATACCGATAATTGCGATAGTCTCTAAATTGATTACCACAGTCACAACATAGAATACTGCTGCTACAATATAAAA
>JAGPJJ010000114.1:0-3431 GCA_018054505.1 Prevotella sp. | reverse complement strand
AAAAAAATCGGCAAGAACATTGCCGATTTTTCTATTATTTTGATCATTCACTTTCCATTTTGATAATATTTCCATCTTCATCATAACTGAGCGGAATAACTTTCAAACTTCTCAACCATGTAGTATCCTTACTTGGAACACAGTCGTGATGGAATAGATACCACTGACCTTTGAATTCTGCTATACTATGATGAGTTGTCCAACCAACAACAGGTTCGAGTATCACACCCTTGTATGTAAATGGACCATAAGGATTATCTCCTACAGCATAGCATAGATAATGAGTATCACCAGTACTGTAGCTGAAATAATACTTTCCGTTATACTTATGCATCCAACTAGCCTCAAAGAAACGATGAGGATCATCGGCTGTAAGCGGCTTACCATTTTCATCAACAACAAGCACTGGTTTTGAATCCTCAGCAAACTGCAATACATCGTCAGTCATCTTTGCGACACGGCTTGGCAATGGATTTTCTTTACCCTCAGGAAGATATTCACACTTCAAAGCCTTGTTATCCTTGTACCACTGAAGCTGTCCGCCCCATATACCACCAAAATAACAATACACACTACCGTCATCATCTTTGAAGACACAAGGATCTATACTATATGATTTACGTATAGGGTCAGCTTTAGGTATAAAGGGGCCTTCGGGAGTATCTGAAACAGCAACACCAAGATGAAAAACTCCATTATAGTCCTTAGCTGAAAATATAAGATAATACTTGCCATTCTTCTCGACAACATCATTATCCCACATTTGCTTCTCTGCCCAAGGCACGTCTTTTACATCAAGTATAACACCATGATCAGTAACAGGGGCCGTCATCGGGTCATCACCTAGAGATAGCACATGATAATCCTGCATCTGAAAGTGTCCGCCGTCATCATCAAAGCTTTCTCCACTGTCCCAGTCGTGAGACGGATAGATATATAAACGACCATTGAAAACATTGGCAGAAGGATCTGCCATATAATCCTTAGGAAATAAATATCTTGATTTCATTATTTAAATAGTTTTATGATGTCTTTTACTACAGGCTTCACATTATATTGTCTGTCTATAAGTAGACTATAGTTTGTGCGTCCTGGAACAGGCCAACCATTGAGCCAGCTATCAGCATCGCTAACTCCCCATAGAGTAACGCGGCTTATCTGATCTTTATGCTTAGCGTAAATCTTGAAAAAAGCGAGATAACGCTCATTGAAAAGTTTTTGAGCACTCTTAGTCAATCCATTAACGTAAGGGTTAAGAGTCTTATCGTATTTAAATCTCTGACTGATATCAGCACCGCCGAAATGTTGTGGACTAGGAAGCATATTGATATCAAGTTCTGTCATCATCACCTTCACTCCACAAGCAGCAAATGAATCTATTGAAGCCTCATAATCATTTAGATTTGGATAATCAGTTCCGTTATGGCTCTGCATTCCGACAGCATCAATGCGGCAACCTTTAGCCTTTAAATCGCGTACGAGTCTACAAACAGCATCACGCTTAGCTGGCTTTGACATAGAATAATCATTATAGTAAAGCTCTGCATTTGGATCAGCCTCATGAGCAAACTTAAACGCCAACTCAAAATACTCAGGACCTATTATATTATAATATTGAGTCTTGCGATAACTACCATCATCCTCAAAAGCCTCGTTGACAACATCCCATCCCTTTATGCGACCCTTATAACGGCCAACAACATTGGTAATGTGATGATAAAGTCTATCAATCAATACTTCACGAGTTACAGTTTTACCTTCACTATCCTTAAACATCCATCTTGGAGCTTGTGAATGCCAAACAAGGCAATGACCAGTAACAGTCATATGATTGTCCTCTGCATACTTCACAGTAGCATCGGCATCATCCCATGAATAGCGGTTTTCTTCTGGATGAATCGCTTCACCCTTCATGCAATTTTCAGGAACTATGGCATTAAAGTTATTAACTATAGCACTCTTAACCTTTGGGTCTTGGCTATAAATGTTTCTAGTGCTAACAGCAGCACCAATTAGGAAATGCTTTCCTATTGTCTCCCTCATGGTCTGTGCCGAAACATTAACTGTTAAGGCAAGACATGCTACTCCCAGAATAATCTTGTTCATAATGTTTAGTCTTTGTTATTTCGTTTTTCAATTTCAATATTAATCTTGTCTATAACCTCATCAGTAAGTTCATATTTTGAGATGATAAAAATAGCAAGCAGCAAAAGAACCGCTGGTATAACACATACAAGCCACAATATTCCCTGCTGTGCAAAAGAACTCTGACAGGCAGCATTTGACTTATCAAAGCCTACGAAGCTCAAAATAAGTCCTGGAACGACTCCACCAAGAGCCATACCTGCCTTATAGAAAATTCCTGTAAGTGCATTCACTATTCCACTGATGCGACGGCCAGTAGTATACTCGCCATAAGAGATAACCTCGGGAACTAGAGCCCACATATAACCTGTTGCAACAATAACACCAGTAGACTTAATGAACTGTGCTACATATACAATCCACATTTGACTACGTAAAGCAGGAATAACAGATACGACATACAATATTGCCATACCGAATATTGCGATACACAAGAAGACATAAAACATCTGTCTTTTTCCAATAGCCCTCTTTATTGCTGGAACCAACGGCATAAAAATAAATGCTGGAGCTGAGCCCAATCCCATAAAAATAGCCATCTCTGTAGGTGTGCCTTGAACATTGTATATCATATAATAACTGCCGGCAGAGTTACCAATAGCCATCATCGCAAATGCTGTGATATAGAAAAATGCTAAAATTCTTAATGGACGATTACGCACAAACTCAACCCAAAGATCACTAACCTTGACGCTTGCCGTTTCTTTTTTATCCATTACTACTCGCTCTCGAGACTGAGTAAAACAGAAAACGAGGAGTACCATACCTATTAATGCATAAATGGCCATGGTAATAAACCATGCACTACCATCTTGCTTCGTATTAGTAAGTCCATCTGGAGATAGTATAGCCACAATAATTGGAATACCTAGAGACACAGCTAATCCACCAAGATTTGCCATAAACATTCTTACAGAAGTAAGTATTGTTATCTCGTCAGTATCACGAGTGAGACTTGCATTGAGTGCACCATAAGGCACATTAACCAATGTATAGCACATTGACATTCCTACATATGTTATATATGCATATAGCAATGAACCAGAAAAACCATTCCAGAAACATAAGATGGCAAAACCAGAGAGTGGTATTCCTCCTAAAACAAGATAAGAACGATATTTACCTAATTTAGGACTATGTTTATCAACAAATGTTCCAACCAAAGGGTCCCAAAGAACATCTACAAGCCTTACTATCAAGAACATTACCGCAACCGTTGCTGGATCTATTCCAAAGACATTGGTATAGAACAGCAATAAATACATACCAATAGTCTGGTAAATAAG
>JAGPJJ010000113.1 GCA_018054505.1 Prevotella sp. | reverse complement strand
TCATCAATAGGAATATAGAAATCAGCATTGATTTCGCAAATAAGATTATCTATTGTTGGTGTTGGGTTAGCAATACCTGCCAAAGAGAAGAAACCATGATTTGTTAGGTTGATAATAGTCTTCTTGTTTGTGCATGCTAAATACTCAATAACCAATTCGTTATCATCGTCGAATGTATAGATAACAGTAGTCTTCAGTTCTCCAGAGAAACCTTCTTCACCATATGCGCTTACATAGTGCAGAACAAGACTCTGATCGTTCATCATCTGTGCATCCCAAACTCTTGCATGAAAACCTGTAGGTCCACCATGAAGTGCATTTGGTCCGTTGTTGATTGCCAATTGGTAATCTTTACCATGTAAATGGAACTTTCCCTTGTTAATACGATTACCGTATCTACCAATAAGAGTACTTAGAAATGGTTCTGGAGAGTTGATTACATCCTGAATGTTGTCATGTCCCTGAATTACATTGGCACGGTTGCCATTCTTGTCTGGAACCATAATAGCAACGATAGCGCCACCATAATTTGTTATGGCAACTTCATTTCCATTAGCATTCTTTAGGATGAACAAATCAGTTTCTTTTCCATTGATTGTGGCTTGAAAGTTTTCACGCTTTAAGCCACAGATGTTTTCATTTGGATCTGAGTTCATAATATGTTTTAAGTTTTTAGTTACAATATTTATATTGCAAAGTAACTGAAAAAAAATGAATAACCCAAATTATACACCGAAAAATTTCATCTGTATTAAGTTTTTTATGCAATGTATAAACCTAACTTAATAGGTCAGCAACGATATAGCTTGATCCGCCCACAAATATGAAGTCATCTTTGCCAGATTCTGACAATGCTTTTTCGTATGCTTCCTTTACATTTTTATATATATTGCCTTTCAAATGATGAGCAAGACCTTTTTCTGCAACAGTCTCAGCAGGAATGGCTCTCTTGTTTTTTGTCTGCGTCCAATAGTATATCGCATTTTGTGGCAGCATATCCATCACGCTGTCAATATCCTTGTCGTCTACCATTCCGAAAACGATTCTCAGTTGGTCGCATTTTTGAGCTTTGATTTGCTTTGATAGATATTGCCATCCGCCTACGTTGTGACCCGTGTCGCATATAGCACGTGGCTCCTCGTGGATATTCATCCATCTACCTACAAGCCCCGTAGATTCCACAATATTGTCTAGAGCTTTAATACAGTCTGATATATCCAATCCGTTATTCTTCAACACGTTAACAGCATTGAGAATTGTATTCATGTTGCATACTTGATAGTCTCCGCCAAGTTCACCATGAAAAGTTCCGAAGTGCTTTGTCACATATATTCTTCCACCAGTTTCATCGGCTTCGCTTGATATGATTTCATTTGATTTTTGTGCGAAAGTAATAGGAGCATTGTTTTCTGCAGCTTTGTTCACAAATACCGGATGCGTCTCTGCCACTTCTTCTCCTATCACCACAGGAGTGTTTGGCTTTATGATTCCAGCCTTTTCTCCGGCAATCTTAGCCAGTGTGTTGCCAAGAAACTGTGTGTGGTCCAGACTGATGTTTGTAATTATCGACAATAGCGGATTGATTATGTTGGTGCAGTCGAGTCTTCCGCCCAATCCCACTTCAACAACGGCTATGTCTACATTTTGCTGTGCAAAGTATTTAAAAGCCATGGCCGTTGTGAGTTCAAAGAAACTAGGGTGGAGTGGTTCAAAGAAAGAACGTTCCTTCTCAACAAAGTTAATCACATAGTCCTCGCTCACACACTGTCCGTTCACTCTTATGCGCTCACGAAAGTCTACAATATGTGGCGATGTGTATAGTCCTACTTTGTAGCCCTTTAGCTGAAGCATAGCAGCCAAAGAGTGGGAGCAAGAGCCCTTGCCGTTTGTTCCGGCAATATGTATTGTCTTGAAATTCTTGTGTGGATGTCCAAAGTGTTCATCCAGTGCAAGTGTATTATATAAGCCTTCCTTATAAGCAGAAGCACCCACATGTTCAAAAACAGGGGTGCTATTAAATAGGTAATCTAAAGTTTCTTTATAGTTCATAATCAATTGAAATAGTTTTTAAACTTTTGGAAGATTGTCTGCTTTGTGCTGGCATCGCCCTTAAAGTTATCACTATCCTTGAATTGTTCTATCATCTTTTTCTCGTCTTTTTCAAGAGTCTTTGGTACATATACGCTAATGTTTACCACCAAGTCTCCCATGCCACTGCCATAACCTTGTACGGCTGGTAGTCCTTTACCGCGTAGTCTGAGAGTTTTACCTGGTTGTGTTCCTGCGTCTATCTTCACCTTAACCTTTGTTCCTTGAATGGTAGGAATCTCTACTTCGCCTCCAAGTGCTGCTGTAGGGAAATCAAGCAATAGGTTGTATATCAAGTCTTTATCATCGCGGATAAATGTATCGTTATCCTGTTCCTCGATATATACCTGAATGTTTCCGTTTACACCATTGTGAGGACCTGCGTTACCCTTGCCTGGGACGTTTACGACCATGCCCTGAGCTACTCCGGCAGGAATCTGTATCTCTACAACCTCTTCGCCTTTCACAACACCAGAACCACCGCACGCTTTACATTTATTCTTTATCACCGTTCCTTCACCGTGACATTCAGGACATTCAGTCTGTGTCTGCATCATACCAAGCATGGTGCGAACAGTCTTCATAACGACTCCGCGTCCACCGCAAGTCTTACAAGTTTCGCTAGAACTTCCGTTTTCAGCACCAGTACCGTGACAATGTGTGCATTCAACGTCTTTTCTCAACTTAAATTTCTTTGTAACACCTGTAGCTATTTCCTGAAGAGTAAGAGTAACTTTCAGTCTCAGGTCGTTGCCGCGATATTGTCTTGCGCCGCCTTGCTGACCTCCTCCAAAGCCACCGAAGCCTCCAAAACCACCGCCGTGTCCACCGAAAATATCACCAAACATAGAGAATATGTCATCCATATCCATACCTCCGCCGCTGAATCCGCCAAATCCTCCGCCACCTTGTGGACCGTTGAATCCGAACTGATCATAAGAAGCACGTTTCTGTTGATCGTGAAGAATATCGTAAGCTTCAGCAGCTTCCTTAAACTTCTCTTCAGCTTCTTTGTTACCCGGATTTCTATCTGGGTGATATTTAATAGCTATTTTTCTGTATGCCTTTTTTATTTCGTCATCTGTGGCAGTTTTTTGAACGCCCAGAACTTCGTAATAATCTCTTTTTTGTGCCATTGGTTATCGTTGTTAATGTATTTATTGTCCTACGGCTACTTTTGCATGTCTGATAACTTCGTCGTTCATTGTGTATCCACTCTGCACGCAGTCGATTACCTTTCCCTTTTTGTCGTCACCCATTCCTGGAACCATAGCGATAGCCTCATGGAAATCGGTGTCGAAATCAGCATTCTCTGTTTCAATCTTCTTCACACCTAAGCCAGCCAGTGTTTTAGCCAACTTATTGTTAATCATCTTCACGCCTTCCTTTATGGCCGCAGGATCTTCGCTCTTATCCATAGCGGCGCGCTCTAAATCGTCAGCAACGGTAAGAAACTCGCGAACTACTTTCTTGCCACCATTTAATATAAGTTCAGTCTTTTCTTTCATCGTACGCTTTCTGAAGTTTTCAAATTCAGCAATAGTACGAAGTAACTGATCTTTCAGCTTTGCATTTTCCTCAGTAAGAAGTTCTACAGGATCTTTTTCCTCAACAGTTTCTGTTACTTCTTCTTTGTCATTATCTTCTGCGCAATCTGCATTTTTGTCAGTCTCTTTGGCAGTATCGTTGTCAGTCTGTGTGTTGTCGACAGCTTTTCCGTCAAGAGTGTCCTTTTCTACATTCTCTGTATTTACGCTATTTTCTTGTTTTGCCATAATTATATTAATTTTTTATATGGTATGTGCAATAATCATGCCATAGAAAAGGTCTTCTCTATTTTTTGAATGTGAGAAGACCTTTTATTTATTTTATGTGCGCAATAATATTAATGTGCGCCATACATTTTCAATCTTTGTTCCTTGATGGTTTCATCATGAATGAATTCATCATAAGGCATCAGCTTGTCGATTGTTCCGTTTGGAGTCAATTCGATAATTCTGTCGGCAACAGTCTCAATGAATTCGTGGTCATGACTTGAGAACAAAACGTTTCCTTGGAACTGAACCAAGTTGTTGTTGAATGCCTGAATACTTTCAAGGTCCAAGTGGTTGGTAGGAGTGTCAAGGATAAGACAGTTAGCATTTTGCAACTGCATTCTTGCAATCATACATCTCATCTTTTCACCTCCTGAAAGAACGTTTACCTTCTTCAACACTTCTTCGCCGCTGAATAGCATTCTTCCAAGATATCCCTTCATCATCACCTCGTTACCTGTGCCATATTTTCCCAACCAGTCTACAAGGTTTTCGTCGCTCTTGAAGTATTCTGTGTTGTCAAGTGGCAAATAGGCTGTAGTGATAGTCACGCCCCATTTATATTCTCCGGCATCAGCTTGGCGCTCGCCATTGATGATATTGAATAGTGCTGTCATAGCCTTTGGGTTGTGGCTAAGGAAAACAACTTTCTGTCCCTTTTCAATATTGAAGTTGATATCGTCAAACAAAACTGTTCCGTCTGGATCAACAGCTTTCAACTTTTCTACTTCCAATATCTGGTTACCTGGTTCACGTTCCATCTGGAAGATGATTCCCGGATATTTACGACTTGAAGGACGTATTTCTTCAACATTCAACTTATCAAGCATTTTCTTTCTTGATGTTGTCTGCTTGCTCTTAGCTACGTTAGCAGAGAATCTGCGGATGAATTCTTCCAACTGCTTGCGTTTTTCGTCAGCCTTCATCTTTTGGTTCTGTGCCTGACGCAATGCAAGCTGTGAACTTTCATACCAGAAAGAGTAGTTTCCTGAGAATACTGTTACCTTTCCAAAGTCAATATCTATTGTCTGAGTTGAAACTGAGTCAAGGAAGTGACGGTCGTGGCTCACAACAAGCACTGTCTGAGTCTCATCAATCTCGCCAAGATAATCTTCTAGCCATTCTACTGTGTCCAAGTCCAAGTCATTGGTAGGCTCATCGAGTAGGAGGTTGTCTGGTTTACCAAACAAAGCTTTGGCAAGCATAACGCGCACCTTTTCATTATTGCTTAGCTCAGACATCATCTTCTGATGCATGCCATCAGGAATACCAAGATTTTGCAATAGCTGTGCAGCATTGCTCTCAGCTTCCCAACCGTTCATTTCTGCGAATTTTTCTTCAAGTTCAGCAGCGCGATTACCGTCTTCTTCGGTCATCTCTGCCTTTGAATATAAACGGTCGCGCTCGTTCATATTGTCCCACAATGGCTGATGTCCCATCAGTACAGTGTCAATAACACGAAATTCATCGTATTTGAAGTGGTCTTGTTCCAATACTGATAGACGCTCGCCAGGACCTAATTCTACTGTTCCGTGATTTGGTTCCAAATCACCGCTTATAGCGCGTAGTAGTGTAGATTTTCCAGCACCGTTAGCACCGATAACTCCATAAATGTTACCGCGTGTGAACTTAATGTTTACGTCCTTGTAAAGCACTCTCTTTCCGAATTGGATTGCAAGATTTGTAACTGTTATCATTTTCTTATGTTCCTCTTTTTATAATACGGATGCAAAGGTAAGCAAAATAATTCGTATTATTAAACTTTTAGTGGAAATAATCCTAAAAGCGATTGACTTAGAGTCTTGTTCTCTTTCACTTGGCATTGATGATACTTAATAAAATCTTATCTTTGATAGCTTGTAATGATTGCACAGTGATTACGTTTGTTGATAAAACGCTCAACCGTTAAACTGTTTAAAAAACACTATATATATTTACATATTACTGAAATATATTTTCATGTTTCATATTTTTTTCGTACTTTTGTACTTGCAAACTAAACAGTCAATTAAGATATGATTAATAGCACATCAAAAGCTTATGCAAGATTATGTTTGCCCCTACTGCAACAGGTAGGGGTAAATATAATAATTAGAAATATAGCGATGCTTGAAGCATCAAAATAAAAATAAACCACGACTTAGTTTTTTACCGCTTTCTAATGACTTGCAATTAATCACTACAGCGGTTGCTTCGCCTTCTAAAGAAAATAATATGACACTAAAAACAAGAGGAGACAAGATGCTTTTAAAGTACTTTTCTCTTTATTTAACGATACTTTCAGATACCACTGCCAATCACACGACTGGCAATATGCCTGATCAAACACCGATTCACAATTTCAATATTTCACGTAAAATCATCCTTTTGCCGTTGCGTAACATATTCGTTGCAATAGCGTCAAGATTTAGTTGCAGTAGGGTTTGCAACGTTGCTGTTGCTTTATCGCTTAACGTGATATGCAAACGTGACAATGTGAATCAAAACATTTTATTGAAAGAATATTCTACAAACCATTAATTAAGACCAACTATGTGTTATTCAACCAAACTAACTCAGAATTCATCATTCATCAAAGTACGCCGAAACATCACA
>JAGPJJ010000112.1 GCA_018054505.1 Prevotella sp. | reverse complement strand
GTCATCAGGTTTGCACCAAACGTTATCTCTGTGGTATCTCGTTCTCTCTGTGCAAACAAATATTGCAACAATGAAGCATCTAGCATTATATCCCTGTGATTGCTTACAAAAAGATATTGCATATCAGGATTAAGTTTTTCAAATCCACGAAATGTAAGTTCGGTAATTGAGCGTTCAATAATCTGTCTGTTCACAGGAATCATAACACCAAACTGAAACTCCTTGATTGTTTTGAAAGAAAGCACCATTCTGCGTACATCTTCTAGATCTCTGCCAGGAAATATCCATGAAGCTAATACAGGGAACACGTCGCTTCTAGCTATGCGACTCATAGCAGAAGATATTTCAGCATCATAATATGGACGAATATCGTCAAACTCAGATGTATTCATTAGATATAAATATTTGATATATTTTTCTATTTCTTTCTTAAGTCTATAAACTTAACAGGCTTTCTTGTCTTGGGTGGAAAGTTTATAGTCTGAATATCAACTACAGAATGTATTTCAACTTTGGGAGATACTCTGAGATGAGCACGGAATCTATTTTTAATATCTTCGACAATAGCGCCAGGATTTTCAGCAAAAGCCTTATGTTTTGACAACTCTTCGATTTTAAGCCCAACCTTAACGACAACATCATCTGTACCAGCCTCTGACTCCTGCACATATACCACATAATTCTGAACATAGTCTGTATTATCAAGAATATCATTTATAGCAGGTGGATATAGCGTTGTACCCTTTAGTTTAATCATATTATTTTTCCTACCAACCAAAGGAGTCAATCGGTAACTATTTCTGCCACATTTACATGGTTCAACTATTTTAGCACACATATCCCCGGTACGGAATCTAAGAAGCGGCATTCCTTCAACGCCAAGAGTAGTTATGACAACCTCTCCTACTTCACCATCAGCAACAGGCATATTGTCCTCACCGATAATTTCTACGATAATGAGTTCTGGATGAACGTGTCCACCACATCCATACTCACACTCACTGAATGTAGAGCCCATTTCAGTGCTTGAATAGGTAGCAAAGAGTTGCACATCCCATTTATTCTTTATCTGCTGACCAAGAAGATTCAAAGAGAAGTCCTGATTGCGCAAACCTTCACCAATGCCAATGATTTTTCTTACGCTTGAGTTTTTATAATCAATATCATGTTCCTCTGCATACTGAATGAGGCGTGGAATAAAAGAAGGCACACACATGATGCTGTCTGGCTTTATTCTCATGATTGTATCCCATTGTAATTCTGGTATACCATTTCCAACTCTAATAATAGAAGCGCCTAATTCTCTTATCCCAAGAAAATAAGCTAATCCTGCCATGAAACGCTTATCAATAGTAGTCATCAACTGCAATATATTTCCTGGATGCAGACCAGCACATGAAAAGCTTTTCTTTTCATTATACGCCAAGCGCTGCAAATCAATCTCTGTACAACCAAATGTTACAGGTTCACCCAGAGTTCCGCTCGTCGTGATATAATCAATGACCTTCTCTTTAGGCACACAGAGAAAGTCTTCATTAAATAATTGCAGGTCCTTTTTCTCAGTAAACGGAATGTTTACCAAGTCTTCAAGTTGTTTAATATTATTGATATTAATATGGCATTTATCAAACATTCGCTGATAATATGGTGAATGTTCTTTCAAATAAAGAACTGCCTTTCGCAGTTTCTCATCTTGAAAAGCCTTGATCGTATCTATTGATTCAAATTCAATATCTTTCATTTTCTAGTTTATTATTTAGTCTATTCCCTTAAGCCAAACAAGGAAACGTTCTTTCCACGTAATAGCCTCTTTACTAGTCTTTGCGGCAGTAGTTCCAAATCCATGGCCACCAGTTTTATACTGTATATAGAGATGCGATTTATGATTCGCATTAAGAGCACTGTCCATTAATTCTGAGTTACGATAATTCACTGTAGGATCATCCTTGCAATTAGCTATAAACAAAGGACATTGTATCAAGTTGGCATGCTTTTCGACCGACAATGAGTCACAGATAGATTTATTCCGCCATCTATACTCACCAAGCAAACCTCTTCTACTTCTACGATGAACAATTTTATCATGCGAGAATGTGATAACGGGATATAAGGATGCTACAAAATCCGGTTTATAAGATTGTTGCAAATATTCGGCAGCACATATTACAAGATGCCCTCCAGCCGAGAATCCCATCATTCCAACTTTACCATATCCTTTACCCTTGGCAACTTTCATTGCTTTCTTAACAGCCTCAATCTGATCAGGATACTGATGACCACGAAAAACCAATCTAGTGTGCCATGCAAATCCTGCCCAACCTGCTGTTGGATAATAAAGTACGTAGGCAGCAATACCATTGGCATTAAGCCATTTGGCAACTTCACTTCCTTCATATTTTTTGCTGAGCCAACAATAGCTACCACCTGGGCACACGATAACCGCAGTTGAAGCCTTATTGACGGGCTTGTATTCCACAAGATTACTGAAGCCATCAACCTTTTGCTGTGCCTTTACAGGACAGGTGATAAGCAAAAGTAAGAATATTATTTTAAACACGCACATTATATTCATTGATTTTATTCAATATAACATTATGCCCAACGATAGCCTCAGCAGTATTTACGGCAGTGAGTGGTACACCACAAAATCCATGAAGGTTTATATTTTGTCCTGTCATAAAAAGATTTCTAACCTTAGTATAGACAGAAATCTGAGACTGAGCAATATTATTACAATCCTTGAACATACCATACAAAGCACCTTCTGGTTCATCATAATAATCGCGTATCGTGAGTGGAGACGAACCGAACATTGATTCTACTTTATCTGTAAATCCAGGATAAAGAACCTCCATTTTTTCAAGTATTTTATGGATGTGCAATTCTTTCCAATCTTCATATTCCTTTCCTCTGTGCCCTGAGGATGTGTCACTCCATTGTTCTACCACACTATACGGCATAATTGCATTGACAACCATTTTTGAAGCATACTTTCCCTGATTTTTTTCAAATGGCGTCATATACATGAAACCACGAGGCCAGTCTTCTACATGATATTCAGAATAGTTCCAAACTTTGCCATAATCCTGTTGACAATAGCACGTATGATTAATGAAAGGAAAACTATCTGGCTTGAAAATAAAATAGGCACAAAAAGATGAATAACTGTTTGGCGCCTCTGCTATTCTATCTCTGAAAGCTTTTGGAAACGCCTTACTGTCGGTCATTTTCAACATCTCAAGCGGATGAATAGCTGATATATAATAATCAGATGAATATATATTGCCATGCAGAGTATGCAAGGCTTTTATCATTCTGTCGTCAATATCAATGCCAACGACCTTGTCACCACCTATAACTGCACCACCATTTTCACAGATAATATCAGCAAGAGCATCAGCCATTTGTTGACTATTGACACCAAATCTGCTCGGTCCATCTATATAAAGCACGTTGATAAGCGCATGAATATAAGTAGGAGTCTTACCTTTTACGCCACCAAACATAGGGTTCATATAACACAGTAAGTCTCTGAGCTTTGGATCTTTTATATAAAGAGCAACAAACTCATCAGCAGGCAACATAAACTCTTCTGAATGCGTATAGACATGTTCGTTATTTGGACGAAGATAAAAGAAATCTATTTCATCAACCATTTTGTAAATGGCATCTACATAAGCAATTATATGATCTCGCTCTAAAGGAAACTCACTAGCAAAATATTCAGCGAAAGCTTCACGCCCTTCTGGCACACGATAAGTCTTGCCATCAGAGAAGTAAGTTATCTGATCCATACAGTCATGATCAGTATCACGAATATCAATTTTGTCATAGATATCAAGATAGCGACAAATCTTATTCAAAGCTCCACCTTCACGCATTCCACCAAGCAGATGCATACCAGTTTCAAAGCTCATACCATGACGATAGAAAGTCTGCAAACCACCACCTATAATCTTGTTTTTTTCCAAAACTGTAACACGGTAGCCTTCTTTGCTGAGAAAGGCTGCAACAAACAAGCCACCAAGTCCTCCACCAATAACGGTTACTGTATTTTTGATATTATCGTTTTCCATCTTATTTGGTAGATTCAGTCATTTGTCGTATTATCTCTTCTGAACTAATCAACTCGCCACAGGTAACAATGGTACCGACAAGGACACCCAATATACCATGGCTATTGACATTCTGACCTGTAAGCAAAAGATTCGGTATCTTCGTTCGATGATGAACTCTAGCTGCAGGACCTTGAGTAACGTCTCTGGCAATGCCATACATTCCACCAGCTTCAGTGCCCGTGTAATCTCTATATGTGAGTGGAGTACTTGTGTAGTATGACTCAATACTGTCACGCAAACAAGGGAATTCTCGTTCAACACACTCAATGAGTTTTTCTGCCTTGACTTTTTTGAAATGTTCGTAATCAGAACCACGATGTCCAACAGAGGTCCCCTCCCATTTAGCAACATCATCATACTGCATATAGGATATTATCAAACCACTCTTTGCATATTCATGATTGGCGTTGTCACAAAAGTGCATATATAAATATCCTTTTGGCCAATCAGCATCAGTATATTTTTCACAGTTCCAAGGAGTATTTCCTTCATAACCATAAAAATTACTATTCATATAATGTTGAGCTTTATCTTTAAATTTGATATATACAGTGAAGCACCCAACAGTATTATGTAAAGCCTTTATTCTTTTTCTATATGCATTTCTGAGCAATGGGGAATCTGTAAGTTCTATGGTACGAGCAGGATGAAGATCTGAAATAAACACATCGGCTTCATATCGCATTTCGTCATCAGTGAGAACAGAAACAGCATGACTATCATCACATTCTATTTTTACTACATTCTGGCGAGTAAGAACCCTACCTCCATACTTTTCGATTGTATGTGCAAGCGACTTTGCTATGAGATCGCTGCCACCTACAATTCTGTAAGCGCTCTTATTGTAGAAGTCAGCAACAAAGGCATGAGTGGAAAAAGAAGTTCTACCCTTCTCAGCAGCATAAAGCGGCAAATTTCCAACAAGAACATTACGCAATTCTTCGTTATGAATTGTTTCATTAAGTACATCATCTATACTTCGAAGAAGATACTCATTATTTATAGCTTCATCGGTCTGAGTATGTTCAAGACTATGCAATGAAGACGCAGCCGAAACTTTTTCTATGATATCACAATATGAATTTAAATCATGTTCTGAATCCGGAAAGTATGCAAGCATCTGATTAATGAAATTATTGCGTCCATTGGCAAAGCGATATCTTTTACCTCCAAAAGAAACAATATCATATCCTGTTTTGTCAAGTCTGCTCAAAGCCACATCGTTGTCAACTTCAAGATACTTAAACATCATATCCATCGTTTGTCCCTTGTCTGCACTTCCTATGAAATGCATTCCCGTTTCAAACTTCACACCATCACGAGAAAAACATTGCAAACAGCCACCTATCTGAAAATGTTTTTCAAGCACTGTCACATCATATCCGTTTTTAGCGAGGATTACTCCACATGACAGACCACCTAATCCGCTACCTATTATAACACATTTCTTTGTCATCAGTCCTTATAATATATATTCAGGTTATGTGGCAAATATGCCATATTCTTTACCACAGCATAATCATCTTCACTATTAATATAAGCATTGACTGATGTCTGTGGATGTACAAGCGCATAGAGATAAGGAAGTTCACATAATCCGGCATTATTAAATGTACGTTCAGCTACATTTTTATCATTATCAACAATAAGTGAATAATTGCTATTTGACTTTATGTTTCTGAGACATCTGCGCTCTATCTCAACTCCTTTGTATCGATACTGCGACTTAACAAAATTAGCATAGTATGCAGCATTCTCATATTCATCACACATTGTGGCATATACATCAACATAAAGTTTATGAATATTATGAGTTAGTTCACGATAGCCTTTTCCCATTGACGTATCTTCAAAATGTATTCGTTGCAATATTTTTGAGCTCATTATTCCTTGTCTCAACATAAAATCTGTTTTCGGAAGCACATGGTCTTGACCATGCATAACGACAGGAACAATATCAGCATGAAGAAGTTCTGCTAGATAAAAAGCTCCTTTATGAAAACGATGCACCTTATGATCTAATGACCTTGTACCCTCAGGGAAAATACATATAGAATATCCACGATTATAAAGAGACTTTATATCATCTAGATGAGCATCAAGTCCATCAGATGCAGGTAAGAACTCAGCATGATGTATCACAGAACCATAGAAACGATTATTCCACGCCCATTTATTAGTAAGAAATATGACCTTTGGACATAAAGTCATCAAGCATAGTGTGTCGAGATGACTCAAATGGTTGCTTATGATCACGGCTGGTTTATCAAACTTCTCACCAACAAGGTTATCAAGTCTGAACTTAACTCCTGGTATCTTGTTGACAATTACTTTTGCCATGGTAAACAACAGCTTGTGATAGCGCAGCTTCTTACTCTCCGTATTCTTACCTATATGGAAATAAAGCCATGTAAACGGAAGCAAGAAGAAATACATAATCGTCA
>JAGPJJ010000111.1:3662-6635 GCA_018054505.1 Prevotella sp. | reverse complement strand
TATTAATGAACATTGCAAATATATAGCTCCATCTACAGAAATAAGAAAGGCTTTCGGACACAAAGAAGAAGAATATAAAACATTTGCAGAAAACTACAGAAAAGAACTGAATGACAACAAAGACGCAATGAGATTCGTCGAACACTGCAAAAAACTGCTCAATGAAGATAATGTTACACTTCTATATGGCGCGAAAAACGAAACTTGCAATCACGCGATAATACTCCATGATTGGATTATGACACAAATAAAATGACATAAAATACTTTTTGGTAACAAATGTTATTGGAGGTGATGGTGGCATCTGATTTGCAGATATGAAGATATAAAACATTGTTGAACAAATAAAAACAAAACACTATGGCAAAATTTGAAAAAGGAATAGCAATAAATCCAAATGATATAATATCATATCAGGAAGAAGGCATCGTTAGTATGGAACTTCTACATAATGAAAGCGGAAGTATAACCCTTTTCGCTTTTGGCAAAGGACAACAGCTAAGTCCACATTCTGCTCCACTTGATGCTTTGATACAAGCAATAGATGGACAGTTCGTTTTAACTCTTGACGGAGAAGATCATCTTATTAAAGCTGGCGAAATATTTATGATACCTGCTGGCCATGTTCACAGTTTGCGAGCAGACAATAATTTCAAGATGCTTATTACGATGATTTCAGTCAACCGAAAAATTGATTTTAATAAATAGAAAAATGATTGCGACAGTGATACTTTTTACGACGACATGTAACTTGTAAGAGTATTAAATATCATCATTACAAGGTATTGTATATTACGCATTAACATGCTAAATTTGCACAAAAAAAGCAAGGTCAATACAGCTTGCATTAACACGTGACAAAGATCTTTATAATATCAATGTTAGTGATATATTATTGATACCAACAGATTATATTCACAGTGAGCAAGCAGACATGAACTTAAAATGGTAATGACAATGATTTAAGCTAAAAGAAAAATTAATTTTAAAAAATAGCAAAGGAGAATAAATATGAAAAAGACATTAGTAGTATTCGGCTCATCAACAGGCAATTGTGAGAACTTTGCAGAGATTATATCTAAGAAGATTAATGCCGATGTTGTTGACGTAAATAATATCAATGCAGAAAAGCTTGCAGAATATGACAATCTCATACTCGGAACATCCACATGGGGTTCTGGAGAAGTACAGGATGACTGGTATGACGGAATAGAAAAGTTGAAGCAAGCAGATCTCAACGGCAAGACCGTGGCTCTATTTGGTTGTGGAGACGCAGACAGCTACAGTGATACATTCTGTGGGGGAATGCGAGAAATCTATAACACAGTGAAAGATGCTGGGGCTAACGTTGTAGACGGAGTGGACTCAACCGGATATACATTTGATGATTCTGAATCTGTTATTGACGGTAAATTTGTAGGTCTTGCACTAGATGCAAATGAGGATGATGCCAAGAGCGAAGAACGCATTGACAACTGGATTAAATTAATCAGCAGTTCTCTTTGATATTAAAAGAATTATAATCTTTTTAAATCATCATTATTAGGTATTGCAAATGATATAATTAAATACTATATTTGCATTGAAGACATTTAATAAAAATATTATTATGAAAATAGAAAAGATTTATGCAAGAGAAATTCTTGATTCAAGAGGTAATCCAACTATTGAAGTAGAGGTTACAACAGATAATGGTGTAATGGGCAGAGCAAGTGTTCCGTCAGGTGCATCAACAGGAGAGAACGAGGCTTTGGAATTACGCGACGGAGATAAAAGCCGTTTTGGTGGTAAAGGTGTATTGAAAGCTGTTCATAATGTAAACAAGATTATTGGTCCAGCTCTGAATGGTTATGATATTCTTAACCAACGTGGAATAGACTACAAGATGCTTGAAATAGACGGAACGCCAACTAAAAGTAAATTGGGTGCAAATGCTATTCTTGGAGTGTCACTTGCAGTCGCTCACACCGCAGCAAAAGCTTTAAACATACCTTTATACAGATATATTGGTGGTGCTAACACATACGTGCTACCTGTACCAATGATGAATATCATCAATGGTGGCGCACATAGTGACGCTCCTATTGCATTCCAGGAATTCATGATTCGCCCTATCGGTGCTTCTTCAGAAAAAGAGGCTATACGCATTGGTGCTGAAGTTTTCCACACTCTACAGAAGAATCTTAAGAAGAGAGGATTGTCAACTGCTGTAGGCGATGAAGGTGGTTTCGCTCCAAAACTTGATAATATTGAAGATGCTTTGCAAAGTATTGTTCAAGCTATTAAAGATGCTGGCTATGAACCAGGCAAAGACGTGACAATAGCTGTTGACTGCGCTGCGAGTGAATTTTCAAGTAACAAGGGCGGAAAGTTCTATTACAATTACAAGCAACTGTCAAATGGAATGCCGAAAGATCCGAACGGCAAAGAATTATCTGATGATGAACAGATAAAATTCCTTGAGGAACTAATAACTAAGTATCCAATTGACAGTATTGAGGACGGCTTAGATGAAAACGACTGGGACGGTTGGCAGAAACTAACAAAAGCTATTGGAGATAAATGCCAGTTGGTTGGTGACGACTTATTCGTTACGAACAGCAAATTCCTTGAAAAGGGAATCAAGCTAGGAGCAGCCAATTCTATTCTTATAAAGGTAAACCAGATTGGTTCATTGACAGAAACTCTCGAAGCTATAGAAATGGCACACCGTCACGGATATACAACAGTTACTTCTCACCGCTCTGGCGAAACAGAAGACACAACTATTGCAGATATTGCCGTTGCTACAAATTCAGGACAAATAAAGACCGGTTCTATGTCAAGAACAGACCGTATTGCAAAATATAACCAGTTGATTCGCATCGAAGAAGAGCTAGGCGACAAAGCACAATACGGATATAAGAAACTGAAATAAGAAAAAAATAATACGCTCAACACATAAAAGTGGTTGAAAGGTATTATAACTAAAAA
>JAGPJJ010000111.1:0-3562 GCA_018054505.1 Prevotella sp. | reverse complement strand
ACAAAAACAGGTATAATCCTTTGTGGACATGTACTGCAAACCCTCAATAAACTGAGCGAATCAGAAAGCACTGCTTCCTTTGATGTATCATTATGCTTAGACACGACACTCATCTTATCCCTCTCACACGGTCTAGTAACTGCATGAGTTTCCTGCTGACCAACTATCAGCATTAAGAATATGATGAATATGTGGAGAAAGCGATTCATTTAGTCTATCAATATGATTGTAACTGAGCGTGCAGCCTGAGCACCCATAACAAGAGATTGCTCTATATCAGCAGTCTTACTTGGTCCACTGATAAACGAACCAAAACCATAATCAGTCATGTGTATGGATTTATATGCCTCGTGCATATTGTCAACAATACAGTTCTTGTGAAGAAGTATTGCAAGATTCTCAGAAATAAAACATATTGATTTTTCCTTCATCGTCTGCGGGACCCATACACAAGCATTCTCTGCCACACCTATTTCGCCCGTTACAACGCCAACATCAGTGCCGTTTAGGTCTTGAGCCTCAGCAACAGTATCTGGATTAAGACTAGCATCTATTCCAGGTACATTACTTGCAATTACCTTTGCATCAGGATAGACTTTACGTATAATTACGTTCAGGTCATCATCCTTTTGGGCATTAACAACCTTTCCTCCAGATGCTTCGGTCATTGAAATGAACTGAGCTAAAGTATCATCATACTTGATACCAGCAATATTCATATCAGGCATATCAAACTGCTGACTAGTATTTGCACGCAGTTTATTTAATAATTCTTCTTTCTTCATCTTTTCGAACGTATTATTTTAAGCCTTCTCGCCACAAGCTACGGAATGATTTCTTAGCAAATTCGGGATTACTATGTCCCACTCCCCATGGATTCAGATGTCCTATATTGGTAATGCTATCTGGAAATATATTTGCTAATGGAGCAAATTTAAGAGCCGTATTGTATAGTGATGGATTATTAAACAGTACCGACATACCTACAGACATAATCTTCTTCATTTGATTAGCCTTGCCCAATGCTTCAAGACTTTGACGCCAAAGATATATCTGACTGCCTGGAGCAACTTCTGCAGGACATACATTATCACAACTTAGACATAGTGAGCATGCACTTACATTTTCACTGTGCTTCTGTGGGTCATGAAGCATTCCAAGATTAACTCCGATAGGACCTGGAATGAAATATGTATAACTATATCCTCCACTGCGACGATATACAGGGCAGGTATTCATACAAGCTCCGCAACGAATACATTTAAGCGTTTGCCAATGTTCCTTATTTGCGACCGTGTCACTTCTGCCATTGTCCACAAGGACAACATGCATTTCTGCACCTGGACGTGCCTGTCGAAAATGAGATGTAAATGAAGTTGTAGGCTGACCTGTTCCACAACGACAAAGAAGGCGATGGAATACTGCCAATGAATCATAGTCAGGAATGACTTTCTCTATGCCCATAGCAACAATGTGCAATTTAGGCATTGACGTACTCATATCTGCATTACCCTCGTTTGTACAAACAACGATATCGCCAGTATTTGCAACACCAAAGTTACAACCTGTCATACCAGCACCTGCATCCATAAATTCCTTGCGAAGACTATAACGGGCACAACGTGTGAGGTAGGTTGGATCATAGTTTCCTATTTCTTTTGAGATACCTTCTTTTTCAAACATTTTTCCCACTTCCTCACGTTTCAGGTGACTGGCAGGGACAACGATATGACTTGGTTTCTGATCAAGGAGCTGTAGAATACGCTCACCTAAATCTGTCTCAACAACATCAATACCATGTTTTTCCAGATAAGGATTCATCTCGCATTCCTCTGTAAGCATAGACTTAGACTTAACCATCTTGCTCACATGATGAGTTTTAAGAATATCCAAGACGGTTTCATTAAACTCATTTGCGTCTGCAGCCCAATGAACAATTACTCCCCTACTTTCAAGATTAGCAGAAAACATCTCTAAATAATCTGCAAGATGGGTAATCGTATGACGCTTTATATCACTAGCATGACTGCGTAATTCTTCCCATTCAGGTAATTCATCAGCCATTTTGTCGCGTTTTTCTCTTAACGACCAGAAAGTCTGATCGTGCCATGTTGTCTTAGCACGATCTTTATTAAATATTGCAGCGTTCTTTGAATGTATGGTACTCATAATATCTTTCCTTTATAAATTAAAGTCCGGCAGCAAGAATCTGCGATACATGAACAAACTTTATATTCTTATTCTCACGCTTAGCGATACCAGCCATGTGCATAAGGCAACTGCTGTCTGGCCCTGTTACATATTCTGCTCCAGTGGCCATATGACGTTCTATTTTGTCTTCTCCCATACGTATTGAGATCGCTGTTTCCTCAACAGAGAACATACCACCGAATCCACAACATTCATCTTTACGTTCAGGTTCTTTTATTGTGATACCGTCAATAAGTTTCAATAAATCAATAATCTTGTTGAATTGTGGAATATTGCGTTCTGAAGGTGATGACAATCCCAATTCTCTTACACCGTGACAACTGTTGTGAACACTCACAACATGATTGAAGCTACCAGGAAGAGAGGTAATTTTTAGCACATCATGCAGAAATTCGACGATATCCATAATCTTTTTTGAAGATACGCATTCATGCTCACCTTCAAGTATATGCGGATAAAAGACTTTCACATAAGCTGCACATGACGCTGAAGGCGCTACGACATAGTCAAAATCCTTAAACATATCATCAAACTTTCTAGCCAAAGGCTTTGCCATACGTTCAAATCCAGCATTTGCCATAGGTTGTCCACAGCAAGTCTGTTTTTCAGGATAACTTACGTCAACATCGAAATGTTTAAGTAATTTATACGTAGCCACACCTGCTTCAGGATACAGAGCATCAACATAGCATGGAATAAACAATCCAACTTTCATAATATAACTTGATATTATTTATAATAATTATTTAATGCCTAAAGATTTACCGAAAAGAATTTTTCGTCAACCTACTTTTTCATATTCTCATCAACAAACGAGAATGGCAACAAATCTTTCACACTATTCAGTACATATACACCTTTTGTGCCATAAAGAAGAATGCGAACATTCTGTTTATATCGATCTTCCATTTCAAGTATAACCTGTCTGCAAGCTCCGCATGGAGTTATTGGGTCTGCAAGAAATCCATTATTATTATATGCAGCAATTGCTAAAGCATCTATAGCTTGGTCTGGGCGTTGTGACTGAGCAGCAAAAATGGCAGAACGTTCAGCACAAAGTCCTGAAGGAAATGCTGCATTCTCTTGATTTGCACCTATAACAATATCACCATCAGAAAGTCTTAACGCGGCACCTACATGGAAATGGCTATAATTGGCATAACTATTTGATATAGCAGCTTTTGCACGTTCAATAAGCTGATTATCTTCAGCACTCAACTCTTCAGGCTGACAGAAATCATAGTTTATTTCTATCTTTAATTTCTTCATTTTGCTCTGATATTTTCTATTTATAGCCACAAAGATACAAATTTCTCCGAAGTATTTACGCTATATATTCACTTTTTTTGCT
>JAGPJJ010000110.1 GCA_018054505.1 Prevotella sp. | reverse complement strand
GATGTTGACTTGATGGAAGAACAGCGAATGAAGGAGATTGCTCAATTCATCCTCAACAACTTCAACAAGTCAACATACGATGGTGATTTCAATGCTTTGTTTGCCGTCCAGTCTGTGCCTATGCTTTTGAAGTACTATGACATCTTCAAGTCATTACATCCTAAGATAAGGATAGGTGCTGTGTTCACATACGCTGCAAACGAAAGCCAAGATGATGATAACACTGGCATGAACAATGGTTTTGTTGACGACACGGTTACGAGTGACAAGCTGCAAACCATCATGGATGATTATAATAATATGTACGGAACTGCTTTTACAACAGACAATTTCAGTGCATATTATGATGACATCAATCTTCGCATGAAGAAGAAACGTGCTGACATGGAACCGTTGGACTTGCTGCTTGTCGTTGGTATGTTTCTTACTGGCTTTGATGCAAAGAAACTAAATACGCTGTATGTTGACAAGAACCTTGAATATCATGGTTTATTGCAGGCTTTCAGTCGTACGAATCGTGTTCTCAATGAGAAAAAGCGATTCGGAAAAGTTGTCTGCTTCCGTAATTTGAAGGACAATGTTGATAGAGCTATCAAGTTGTTCAGCAATACTGACGCTCCTGAGGCATTGGGATTCGTACTTCGTAAACCATTTGCAGATGTAAAGAAAGATTTGGATGAGTTATGCCAGAACTTTAAAGCGCGTTATCCGGACATGGCTTCCATTGACAAACTTCAGAGTGAGTACGATAAGCGTAATTTTATCCTCGCTTTCCGTGATATTATCAGAAAACATTCTGAGATTCAGGTGTACGAAGAGTGGAATGCCGATGATTCATCCTTGGTAATGACAGAGCAGGAATACAATGATTACCGCTCTAAATATCTTGATATGACGATGGGATTCATACAAGATGATGAGGATGACAAGAACGAAGACAAAGGCAAAGAAGATGAAGGTATGGCGCATGAAGACCCAACAGCAGATATCGACGATATTGATTTCTGTCTGGAGTTGTTGCATAGTGATGTTATTAATGTCGCATATATACTGGAATTGATAGAAGACCTCAATCCTGCAAGCGATGATTATCAGGTGAAACGACAGAATATCATCGACACGATGATAAAAGACCCAGCTATGCGCAATAAGGCTAAACTTATCGACCACTTCATCCGTGACAATGTTGATAATGACCAAGCTGGATTTGTAAAGTCGAAAGCTGATGGCAAGATGGATTTGGAGAGTCGTCTGACAACCTATGTTACTCAGGCACGAGCCCATGCGGTTACTTCATTGGCTACGGAAGTGGGAGTAAGTCAAGATGCACTTATCAAATATGTGCAGGAGTATGATTATTTACATCGGGAAAAGCCTGAAATTTTGCAGAAGGCTATCAAGGAGAAAAAGGGACTGCGTTTCTTGCAGCGTATTCATCTTAAAGAGTCATTGATTTTAAAATTGCGTAAAATTATCGAAACATTCAGTTGGGAATAAAATAAAAAGGAAAAATATGAGTGAAGAATTACAACAAAAATTGCGTACGCAACTTTGGACAGTAGCCAATACTTTGCGTGGCAATATGTCTGCCAGTGATTTCATGTATTTCACTTTGGGCTTTATCTTTTATAAGTACTTGTCTGAAAAGATAGAAATGTGTATTGATGCTGAACTTGAAGAGGATGGAAGTAACTTTAAGGAAGCCTGGGCAAGTAATGAGGAAGAACTGAAGGAGGAGTTGAAGAAGTTTTGCATGAATGAACTCGGTTATTTTATCGAGCCAGAATACCTGTATTCTTCTGTAATAGAGGCTATCAATCGCAAGGAGAACATCCTTCCACAGCTGGAGCGTTCATTGAAGAAAATAGAGGACAGTACCATTGGACACGATAGTGAAGAGGATTTTGGTGGTTTGTTCTCTGATATAGACCTCGCTTCTCCTAAATTGGGAAAGACCGCAGAGGATAAGAACAATTTGATTAGTGAAGTATTGATTGCTCTTGATGGTATCGACTTCGGCTTAAACGAGGCTTCTGATATTGATATTCTCGGCGATGCCTATGAGTATATGATAGGTCAGTTTGCCGCAGGAGCTGGCAAAAAGGCTGGAGAATTCTATACCCCACAGGAAGTAAGTCAGATTCTTGCAGATATAGTTACTACAGGCAAAACACGCTTGAAAAATGTATATGACCCAACTTGTGGTTCAGGTTCATTGCTTCTCCGTACTGCTCGCAATGGTAAGGCTGATTTGATTTATGGTCAAGAGAAGAACCCTACGACATTCAACCTTGCCCGAATGAACATGTTGCTTCATGGAGTTAAGTTTAGTGACTTTGACATAGAGAATGGAGATACTCTTGAAGATGATGCTTTCCCTGAGGAACAGTTTGATGCGGTGGTAGCTAATCCGCCATTCTCTGCAGCCTGGAGTGCTGCGGAGAAATTTAATAATGATGATAGATTTAGCAAGGCTGGTGTCTTGGCTCCAAAGTCTAAGGCTGACTATGCATTCATACTTCACATGATCCATCATCTTAATGAAGGTGGAACGATGGCATGTGTTGCTCCTCATGGTGTTCTTTTCCGTGGTGCATCAGAAGGTAAGATTCGCCGTTTCCTCATTGAGAAGAAGAACTATATTGACGCCATCATCGGTTTGCCTGCCAACATTTTCTATGGTACAAGTATCCCAACTTGTATCATTGTGGTAAAGAAGTGCCGCAAGGATGATGATAATATACTCTTCATAGATGCCAGCAAGGAGTTTGAAAAGATAAAGACACAAAATAAGCTTCGCCCAGAACACATTAAGAAGATAGTTGATACCTATCGTGAGCGCAAGGAAATCGAGAAGTATAGTCATTTGGCAACTTTACAAGAGGTTGCCGACAATGACTATAACCTTAACATTCCTCGTTATGTAGATACGTTCGAGGAAGAAGAGCCTATCGACATTCATGCGGTCATGAAGGAAATCAAGGATTTGGAAGCTAAGCGTGCTGACCTCGACAAGCAGATTGATGTATATCTGAAAGAATTGGGGTTAGTTGAGTAGAATATTAAAAGAATATTGATATGAAGGGCGATGCATTATTGTTAAGTAGAGTTATAGCAGGAGGTAGAGTGCAATTTATCATTCCTGTATATCAGCGTAATTATAGTTGGTTAACCGAGAACTGCAATCAGTTGTTCAACGACTTGGTGGATTTGGTTCATTCTGGCAGACCGACTCATTTCTTTGGTTCTATAGTTACATCTCCAGCAGATGGCTATGGCATCAATCGACTTGTCATTGATGGACAGCAACGCCTTACAACAGTTTCGTTGCTGTTATTGGCAGGCATTCATGCCGTAGAAGATGGTAAACTTGAAGGTGATAAAGGAAGTATAGAAGAGGCGAAAGAGGAATTCTTGATGGCAAAGTTTAGTGGTACAGAAAGAAAAATCAAACTTTTACCCATTGAAAATGATATGGAGGCTTACGATAGAATCTTTGAGCATGATGTAGATAATTATGTGAAAGATTCTAAGATGACCCGTAATTATCAATATTTCTATGAGCGTTTGACCAAAGAACCTCATCAGCTTTCGTTTGATGCTTTATTGAATGCTATTGAACGTTTGCAAATTATATCAATAGAATTGGATGGTAATGACCAACCTCAACTTATTTTTGAAAGTCTTAATTCTACAGGCTTGGATTTGACAGGTGCTGATGAGATTAGAAACTATTTGTTGATGTCTCTTACAGCAGAAGAACAGCAATATTACTTCAAAACATATTGGCAAAAGATAGAGATAGCTACGGAGAACGAACCAACAATGTTTCTTCGTGACTACTTAACTATCAAGCAACAACTCCAACGCCCTGTGAGATTGTCTAACTTATATAGTGCATGGAAGAAGTACATGTTAGGGCATGACCGTAAGGAAGAACTTGCAGAGATGCTTGTTTATGCTCAATATTATCAGCAAGTTACTGAGGGTAAACTCAACTCAAAGAAACTGTCTGACAAAATGCGTCATATTTGCAATATAGAGACTGATGTGGCTAATGTGTTCTTTATCCAGTTTTTGAAATATGCTGATGAAAAGCACCTTACAGAAGATGAAATCTTCAAGGCTATAGGCTTAGTCGAGAATTATATGGCTCGACGTATTGTATGCAATATGCCAGGAAATGCCTTAACTCAGGTTTTCTGCGCTTTGCATAAAGATGTGCTAAAAAGTATGGAAGAGTATGAAAAAGCAGGAATGGAATATAGCTTTACTTACTCTGATATTTTGACTTATCATATTTTGCGCCGTGATGGAAACTATCAGTTGCCAAGAGATACACAGTTTGTCGAAGCTATAGAGAATCGTGATGCTTATCATATGCTCAAACCTTTCCAAATTTTTCTTTTTGAAAGACTTGAAAACTCTGTGCATGGTGAATATAATGATGTGGCATCCGACATGAAGAGTAAGGATGCAACGATTGAGCACATTATGCCACAAACTTTAAATGCAGAGTGGCGTGAAATGCTTGGTGATAATTTTGAGAAAATTCAAGAAAGATATTTGCATACGTTTGCCAATCTGACATTGACAGGTATAAATAGTGAACTAAGTAATAAGGCTTTTGAAATCAAACGTGATGGTCGAACGGTAGATAACATTGTATATCCTGGTTATAAGGATTCAAAATATCGTTTAACAAGAAGCGTTACTGACTGTCAAAAATGGACGGAAGAAGAATTACAAAAGCGTAGTAAAGAGATATGTGAAGCTTTCTTGCGCTTGTATCCTCTGCCAAAAACAGATTTCAAGCCATTGCCAAAACCTGTTGAAGAAGTATCTTTGGACGAAGAATCTTTCTCTCCAACAAATAGAATACTTAGAGGATTCCGTGTGTTTGGACATGAGTATAACGAAACGATATGGAAAGATATGCTTATAAAAATTGTATTATTATTGTCTGAGCGTTATCCTGATATTATCGATTCCCTCTATGATGGAGGTGCATATCTTTGGACTGCTAAACAAGCTGATTTGAACTATTGCACGCAAATAGGTACTGATAAGTATCTTTGGACATCTATGGGTAATAAGGGTAAGATAGCCTGTCTCCGCTACTTGTTCGACAAGTGCGATGTTGCAGAGTCTGAACTCATTTTCATTTTGGAACCATCTAACGAATAAAATATATGGAAGAGAATAATGTACCAGATATGCGTCCTACATTCGATGAAATTCGGAAGGTGGATGATAACGGCAAAGAATATTGGAACTCTCGTGACCTTTGCAATGCCATGGGATATTCAGCATATTGGAAATTCCAAAATGTGATAGATAAAGCCATCAATGTTGCTGGTAGTAAAGGCATGACTATAGATGAACATTTCAACCATGCGGTTGATATGTTCAAAGTGGGCAATGGTGCGTTTCGTAAGGTAGAAACGTTCCATCTTTCACGAATGGCTTGTATGATAATAGCAGAGAATGCAGATACAAGAAAGCCATTGGTGAAGCAAGCAAGAGAATATTTCTCGCAGTCTGTATCTACGACAGAGATTGTGCAGAACTCGTTGGAATCCAATATCTTACTATATAAGACTGCGCAAGGTGAGACTCGCATTGAAGTGATATTCAACAGTGAGACCTTTTGGATGTCACAGAAAAGAATGGCTTCTTTGTTTGGAGTTGATAGGGCAACTATAGCCTATCATATTTCTCAGATTTATGAGTCGGGAGAATTGCAAAGAGAGGCAACTTGTAGAAAAATTCAACAAGTTCAACTTGAAGGTGAGCGTGATGTAGAGCGTGCTCCGTTGTTCTACAACCTTGATGTTATCATAGCTGTGGGGTATAGAGTTAACAGCTATCAAGCAACCCAATTCCGTATATGGGCAACTTCTGTATTGAAGGAATTTGTTATCAAGGGATATGTGTTAGATGATGAGCGTTTGAAACAAGGTAAGCACTTTGGCAAGGATTACTTTGATGATTTGCTGGAACGCATTCGTGAAATTCGCACATCAGAGCGTAGATACTATCAAAAGATAACTGACATTTACGCTGAGTGTAGTGCTGACTATGATGCAAAAGCTGAGAGTACCAAACTCTTTTATAAGATGGTACAGAATATGATGCACTTGGCTGTTACCAATCATACGGCAGCAGAGATTGTTTATGAACGTGCCGATGCAGAAATGCCACATATGGGCTTGACCACATGGAAAAAAGCACCTAATGGCAGAGTGCAAAAGTCTGATACGATTGTTGCCAAGAACTATCTTTCAGAAGATGAACTGTCTCAGCTCAATACAATAACAACAAGTTTTCTTGATCTTGCCGAATCTCGTGCACGGCGTCATATTATCACAACGATGGATGATTGGAAGCAACGCTTACAACAATTCCTTGCAACTATGGATTATGATGCAAAGAGTAGTGCAGGCAAGGTTTCCCAAGAGGAAGCAAGAGATAAGGCTTATTCTGAGTATGAGAAGTTTAAGGTTATTCAAGACCGTTCATATATCTCAGATTTCGACCGATTCAATAATGGCAATGATGATGATACACCATTGCTTCCGTTTGACATCGACCCAAAAGAAGAGTAAATACCAGTAGAGTAAAGTATAACAAACAATTAAGGATTTAAAATAACGATGGCAACATATAAAGAACAAAATAAACTGAATGTACCCCATTTGAGATT
>JAGPJJ010000013.1:14670-21982 GCA_018054505.1 Prevotella sp. | reverse complement strand
TTACGAACTGTATTACCAGCCTGCCACATTTCCTTGTTGCGCATAGCCGCTAATTCAGCATTCAACTTCTCACGATAATCAGACATAGAATTCTTATCAATAGAAATCTGAGCCTCATTACCAGTCTTTACACTAAGGTATAGCCATTGCATAACTGGCTTAATAGCTTCACGGAAACGAGGAGCCCAATCAAGAGCACCACGCTGAGCTGTTGTAGAACAGTTAGCATACATCCAATCCATACCCTTAGCACCAAACAATGGCATCAAACTTTGAGTTAATTCTTCAACTGTCTCATTGAAAGCCTCAGATGGAGTGTGACCATTTTCACGCAATACATCATATTGCGCTTCAAGCAAGCCCTCAATAGCACCCATCAAAGAACCACGCTCACCAGTCAAATCTGATGTAGCCTCACGCTGGAATGTTGTTTTGAACAAATATCCAGCACCAATTCCAATACCAAATGCGATTGTCTTATCCTCAGCATGTCCAGATGCATCCTGATAAACAGCATAAGAACAGTTTAATCCACGACCTTCACAGAACATAGTACGAAGAGATGTACCAGATCCCTTAGGTGCAACCATTATAACATCAATATCCTTTGGTGGAACTACTCCTGTACGGTCTTGCCAATTGATAGCAAATCCATGAGAATAATACAAAGTCTTACCTGCAGTTAGATACTGCTTAATTGTTGGCCAAACGGCAATCTGACCTGCATCAGAAAGCAACATACAAACAATAGTACCTTTTTGTACAGCCTCCTCAATTGAGAAAAGAGTTTTTCCTGGAACCCAACCATCAGCAAGACATTTATCATAAGTCTTACCTTCGCGCTGACCAACGATTACGTTGAATCCGTTATCACGGAGATTACAAGCTTGACCAGGTCCCTGAATACCATAACCAATTACGGCAATTGTTTCATTTTTAAGTACTTCACGAGCCTTCTCTAAAGAAAATTCCTTACTGGTGACAACAGTCTCTACAACTCCACCAAAATTCATTTCTGCCATATTATATAAAAATGTGCGCCCATATTTTAGGGATCGCGGGTTATTATTATCCCTTTGAATCTTGCCTGTCTTTTCCAAAGGCAGTCGTTTTTAGATCCATTCTATTACCTATCCAAGGTTACAGCTAGGGATTTCAAATATTTTTCGTACGCAAAGGTAACACTTTAAAACGAAATATCCAAATAATATTTCAATCTTTTACAAAATTAACCTTACTTCTAACAACTTCGACTTCTTCAGCATTTGTTTCAGAACTTTTTGTTATTCTAACGCAATATTCATCTTCAGAAGTAAGTTCACTATAAAAATTCAATTTATCTCCACAGTGGCATTCTGCAACGTATGCAATTTCAAAGCGTTTAATAGTATGATGAATATACCAGTCTAAATTCCACAAATCAAGAATGTGCTCAATATATTTTACACTATTAATATGCCCATTCACATCAACATCACTATAGTTTGTATCTATTGTCCTTACTAGTCTTGCATCAGCAGACATCTTTACTCGTGAACTTTTTGCTATAGGGCATTTTCTTTCTTTATCAACATAATCAAGAATAAGACCATCATGAACAGCTAGGATATCTACAGGCTGACGCGTATCAGTGTCTATCATAGCCCAAACACTCTTGCCATATCCATAGATTTTACTTGAATCTGCTCCAACAACAGTAAAATTTCTGCTTGTAAAGAACTTCATCACACCATCTACCCATGTTTCGATGTTAAACTTATCATATGATAAGGGCATATCCGTCATTTCAATAGCCAATCTAGACAAAACCCAAGTTTTGTGAATTGGATTTAAATAATTCATGCCATATCCACGTTCATTCGAATGGAAATCAGCTGCATTTAACATATGATTTCCAAGATGTCCCATAAACAAATGCTTTGAAAAGTCGCAATGAAAAGGCTCTGCTAAAAAATTATAGCAACCAACTTTATCCAAAATATCAGTCATTATCTTTACTCTCCTGTTCGTGTAAGAAATCTGATATAGGCTCATCAAAACTTCTCGTAACTGCTATACGGCCACTTCTGGTATATTGCAGCAAGCATTTAAAGTCGTTTAATTTATTAAATAGATCGGCAATATCCTCTGTTAAACCAGCCAATAAAACAGTGCTGTAAGTATGATTTACTTCCATCATACGTGCATCATGCCTACGGATAGTACGAGATACTTCTGGATTTTCCAATAATACTGGTGTTGAAATTTTAAAAAGAGCAACTTCGTGAATAAAAAGCTGTTCGTCTGTATAGAAATCAGCTTTCACCACATCAATTTTCTTTTCAATGGCTTTCGTTATTTTATAAATCTGCTCTTCATCACTCCATGCAGTAATAGTATACTTATGTACATTTGAGATACTGCTAGCTGATACATTTAAACTCTCTATATTTACTTGCCTACGAGTAAATACGGCCGTTATTTGATTTAATATACCGGCGATATTCTCCGAATAGACTAATAATGTATATAATTTCTTTTCCATCTACTTAAAATTTGAGATACTAATAATCAAGTTCAAGCAACATGCCATCAACGCTCTTTCCTGGTAATGTCATTGGAACTATATCTTCATCTTCCTTAATTGCACATTCCAAGAAATAAGGTCCCTTTGTTGAAAGCATTTTTTCAACTTTAGAACGTAAGTCTTTGCGGTCAACAACGAGGTCATAAGGTATATTATACGCCTTAGAGATTTCCTGATAATGAGGATTCATCATATGAGTGAATGCATAACGACCATTAAACATCAAATCCTGCCATTGGCGTACATTTCCCAAAAAATTGTTATTGAGAAGAATGATCTTTACAGGTGCTTGTTGTTCCATTATTGTACCAAACTCCTGTATACTCATCTGTAGGCCTCCGTCTCCACAAAAACAACAAATAGTTCTATCAGGAGCACCAAAACTTGCACCAATAGCTGCTGGAAGTCCAAATCCCATAGTGCCAAAACCTCCACTAGTAACAATAGAACGCTTATGCTTAAACTTAAAATATCTACTAGAAATCATTTGATTTTGACCAACATCATTCACCAATACAGCCTCTCCATTTGTAACCTCAGCTACAACATTTGTAACTTCGCCCATCAACAAAGGACCTTCTGTTGGATGAATACCTGGCTCAATGACCTTCTCCGTTTCCATATCATCATATTTCTTAAACGAATCACGCCATGCTTGATGATTATTTTCATTCAACAAATTTGATATCGCAGGAAGGGTTTCTTTACAGTTTCCCAATACTGCAACATCAGCTTTAATGTTTTTATTTATCTCTGATGCATCAATATCAAGATGAATTATCTTTGCTTGTTTTGCATATGTAGAAGGTAATCCAGTTACTCTATCGCTGAATCTCATTCCTATAGCTATAAGGACATCGCACTCTTGAGTCTTCATGTTAGCAGCATAACTACCGTGCATGCCCAACATACCAATGTCTAAAGGATGATCGGTTGGTAACGCTGACAATCCCAATAATGTACGACCTGCAGGAATATCCGCTTTCTCAAGAAACTCGACAAGTTCATTCTGCGCATTTCCTAATTCAACACCCTGCCCTACCAATGCAAATGGTTTTTTCGCACCATTGATTAACTTTGCAGCTTCTTCAATAGCGCTACTGTCAATTGCAGGATATGGATTATATGACCTTACATTGTCAACTTTTATTGGATTCCATTCACAAGTATGATTCTGTGCATTTTTTGGAAAGTCAAGAACAACAGGTCCTGGACGGCCAGAACGCGCAATATAAAAAGCACGGCTCACAGCCCAAGCCACATCTTCGGGACGACGTATTTGGTAAGCCCATTTTGTAATAGGTTGTGCGACTCCTACTAAATCAACTTCCTGAAAAGCATCAGTACCCAAAGCTCCAACGCCTACCTGTCCTGCTATTACAACAATTGGAGTGGAATCCATCATTGCATCAGCAACACCCGTCAATGTATTAGTAGCTCCCGGTCCACTAGTCACAAGGCAAACACCAACATCTCCACTGACTCGTGCATACCCTTGGGCAGCATGAGCAGCAGCCTGCTCGTGACGTACTAAGATGTGATCAAACATCTTCTTTTCACCTCTAGTGTAACCATACAAAGCATCAAATACAGGCATTATTGCACCACCCGGATAGCCGAATATTGTCTTAACACCTTCATTATGCAAAGAACGCATCAATGCTTCAGAACCTGTAATTACTTCTTTACTCATTATATATAACTTAAACTACTAAAACATATTCTATATCAATCAATCATTCTTACGCCGCCTTTATCAGCAGAACTAACGCTTTGAGCATAAATCTTTAATGCCTTACTAATCAACCTTTTACGTTTCAAAGGTTGTTGTTTGCGTGCAGCTAATTCTTCATCTGTCAGTTTTACATTTATACTGCGGTTTGGAATATCTATTTCAATAATATCACCGTCTTTTATCTTACCGATATTACCACCAGCAGCAGCCTCTGGAGAAATATGACCAATACTCAATCCAGAAGTACCGCCAGAAAAACGTCCATCTGTAATCAATGCACATTCTTTTCCCATGTGCATACTCTTGATATAAGAAGTTGGATAAAGCATTTCCTGCATACCAGGACCACCCTTGGGACCTTCATGTGTAATAACTACGCAGTCTCCTTTTTTAACTTTGCCACTAAGTATGCCATCACAAGCATCTTCTTGACTGTCAAAGACAACAGCAGGTCCAGAAAAATGCCATAAAGATTTATCAACTCCAGCTGTTTTAACAACACATCCATCTTGAGCTATATTTCCAAATAGAACACCAAGCCCACCATCTTTAGTATAAGCATGTTGAATATCTCTGACACATCCATTTACACGATCTGTATCAAGACTGTCCCATTTCTCATCCTGACTACCCATTTGAGTAGAAAATCTAAGTCCAGGTGCACTATGGTAAATTCTATCGGCATCAGGATTAATTGTAGTACCTGTAATGGAATATTTAGAAAGAGTTGCATTAAGTGTCATACCATCAACTCTATTTGTATCTCCATGAAGCAATCCAGCTTTGTTTAGTTCATTCAAGATGCCAAGTATTCCACCTGCTCTATTGCACTCTTGAACACTATATTTTTGAGTGTTTGGAGCTAGCATACACAAACATGGAACTTTACGACTCAATTCATCAATATCCTTCATTTTGAAATCTACATCACCTTCCTGAGCAACAGCAAGAAGATGAAGGACGGTATTAGTACTACCCCCCATAGCAATATCAAGAGCCATAGCATTAAGAAAAGCATTGCGGGTAGCTATACTACGCGGTAAGACACTATCATTACCATCTTCATAATAAGAGAAAGCATTTTTGACTATCTGACGAGCAGCATCTTTAAATAATTGTATTCTATTTTTGTGAGTTGCTAAGATAGTTCCATTTCCTGGAAGAGCCAAACCAATAGCTTCTGTAAGTGAATTCATAGAATTTGCTGTAAACATACCCGAACAGCTACCACAACCAGGACATGCACTACTTTCTATTTCTTTCATTTCAGCATCACTAACAGATGGGTCAGCACCCTTAACCATCGCAGTAATCAAATCGGCATTTTCGTTTTTCCAACGACCAGCTTCCATCGGACCTCCAGAACAAAATATAGTTGGAATATTTAGTCTCATCGAAGCCATAAGCATGCCAGGAGTAACTTTATCACAATTTGATATACATATCATAGCATCTGCCTTGTGAGCATTAACCATATACTCAACAGAGTCAGCAATTATATCTCTTGAAGGTAAAGAATAAAGCATTCCATCATGTCCCATTGCAATACCATCATCTATAGCGATAGTATTAAACTCTGCAGCATAACACCCCATACTCTCTATTTCCTTTTTAACAATCTGACCTATTTCATGAAGATGTGTATGTCCAGGAACGAATTGAGTAAAACTATTGACTATTGCTATAATTGGTTTACCAAATTGTTCATGCTTCATGCCAGCAGCAACCCATAAAGCTCTAGCGCCAGCCATTCTTCTGCCTTCTGTACAGACAGTACTTCTTAATTGATGTTTCATACCTATAATGTATTTTTTATACAAATATCATAATTGAGAACAATCTTCTCTTTATTTAATTTGCAAAGATAATTAGAAAATACGAAACCACCAACAATTTAAAGCATATTATTCACAAATACATCATTTATGTAATATAAACACATAAAAAAGTTTTGATTTATTAATAACACGCAAAATTAATAATAAAAAACCCTAGCGGCTGATGCCACTAGGGAATATCTTAACTAATAAAATTCAGTTAATTGTTTGTTACTTAACGTAAACTACAGCAAGGCGGTTAGATGTAACACCCTGTACACCTTTACCAGTTGCATCCTTTACAACAACACCTTTACTCTTCAAGTACTTTGCAACATTGTTAGCACGATTCTGAGAAAGTTGCTTGTTAATCTTTACAGAACCCTCTGGAGAAGCTGTACCGATAATTTCAACAGTAGCACCATTTGTTACATTGTCAAGTACTTTCTTTGCATCCTTTGTAAGATCAGCCTTACCCTGAGCAAATGTTACGAACAATGGGCATGCAGTTGCCTCAGCAGGAACTTCCTTGATAACTTCTTTGATAACTTCCTTAGGTTTCTTAGCAAGCTCATTGCGAAGATCACTAATCTGAGCATTCAAGCCATCAATTTCGCTTTGATCGCGTAACTGAGCAATCTTAAAGTTGTGAGTACCATTAGAATTCTTAAACTTGTAAACAACACCTGCGTTCAACTGAACGAAAGCATGGTTTACATCAAACTTGATACCATCATTTTCTAGGTTATAAGGAGTGTTAGATTTGTCATTAAGACCAAACATCATAGCTGGCTCAATATAAATCTGCCATGCCTTATCAGCACCAAGATTGAAAGCAAAATCAAGAGCTACCTTAGAGGTAAGATTGTTAACACATCCAGCTTTGTCATACTCCTTAGAGTTTCCAAAAAGGTGTCCCCAGCCTAAACCAGCAACAGCACTAACCTCGAATGGACGTGGCTGACCAAGATAACCACCAAATAAGTTGCTCAAGTTAACAGTACCAAGAAAACTTGTATTAAGGTAACGAACAACAGTACCTGTAGATGCCCAAGGTTTATTTGAGAAGTAAGCGTTGCTCTCAATAGCAACACCCAAAACTGGAGTGATGTTACGACCAATACGTACGCCGAAATTAGGATCAAGACCCTTCATCCAAGCATGACCTGTAGCCTTTGTTGCAAGACCACCATT
>JAGPJJ010000013.1:0-14570 GCA_018054505.1 Prevotella sp. | reverse complement strand
GTTGATGAAGCTTTATCAGCTTTAAAAAATGAATTTGATAAATTCACCGATCAAGATGCAACGTTTATCTTTGTCACTAATGAGATTGGTAGTGGTGGCGTTAGCGATAATGTTATACAAAGACGCTTCACAGATTTGGAAGGGTGGATGAACCAATATGTGGCAAGCAAATCAGATGAAGTTATACTTATGGTTTCTGGTATTCCGTTAAAAATAAAATAATATGAAAAGAGTTTTTGATATACAATCTCCAAACTTAGACATTGAAAAAGATATTCAAGATAAGATTGACAATCTTAATAAGCCCAAAGGTTCTTTAGGAACTCTTGAGGAATTAGCTTTGCAAATTTGTTTAATTCAAAACACCTTATCGCCTAAGTTATCACACCCATGCCACATACTGTTCGGTGGCGATCACGGTATTGAAAGAGAAGGAGTTTCTGTTTCACCACGTAGCGTGACATGGCAGCAAATGATTAATTTCACAAAAGGTGGTGGAGGTGTTAATATGTTCTGCCGCCAAAACGGATTTGAATTAAAACTAGTTGACATCGGTGTAGATTATGACCTATCAGACAACCCAGAAATAATTAATCACAAAATTGCAAATGGTACTAAGAATTTTCTCTTTGAGCCAGCAATGACTGAAGAGCAATTCGATAAAGCTATCAATATAGGAGCAGCTATGACTGATGAATGTATATCAGAAGGATGTAACGTCATCTGCATTGGAGAAATGGGTATTGCAAACACAAGTCCATCAAGCATTTGGATGAGCATCTTCGGAAATATTCCACTTGAAGAATGCATTGGTGCAGGAGCTGGTTTATCAAACGAAGGTATAAAACATAAATACAACATATTAAAGACTTCAATAGAAAAGTTCAATACCAGCCATCACAATACTATTGATACTATAAGATATTTTGGTGGATTTGAAATGGTGGGGGCTATTGGAAGTATGCTTAGAGCTGCAGAAAAACATGTACTAATACTTATTGATGGTTTTATTATGTCAGCATGTATTTTAGCTGCTAGCAAATTATATCCTGAAATATTAAGATATGCTATTTTTGGACATTGCGGAGATGAACTTGGGCATCGTAAAATGCTAAACATGCTTAATGCCAAACCTCTTTTATCATTGGGACTGAGGCTAGGTGAAGGAACAGGAGCACTATGTGCCTACCCTATCATACAGTCATCAGTAAACATGATTAATGAAATGAATAATTTTGATAATGCACATATAACTAAATATTTTTAGAAATGCTTGTTTCAATAGAAAAGAACAATAAATTATACGATCGTATCTGGGCAGCATTAATTTTCTTTACAAGATTACCTTTTTGGAGAATACACCAGCCACCCAAAGAAGCTTACGAAACCGTAGTAGAATTCTGGCCCATCATTGGTTGGATAACGGCACCAATAATGGCTGCTATATTATTCTTTGGCCCTAGAGTTATGCCATATGAACTAGCTGTTATTTTAGCCATAATATCACGAATAGCTATAACAGGGGCGTTGCATGAAGATGGATTAACTGACTTTATTGATGGTTTTGGCGGTGGAGGCAACAATAGACAGAGGATTCTTGAAATCATGAAAGATAGCAAAATTGGCACATATGGTGTGCTTGGAATTACATTATATATATTTATATTGTATAAATGCCTGTCGTTATGTTCACCTATGAATGCTGCAATTATTGTAATAGCTGGTGATCCTTTCTGCAAAATGCTAACATCACAAATTATTCAGATGATGCCTTATGCACGTACTGCCGAAACATCAAAGAACGGTGTTGTATATAAGAAATTTGACATTGTTGGAGGTATCTTATTAATGTTACAAGGAGGAATTCCTATTACAATTATATGGTATTTTTTCGGTTTATCGTATTCATGTATTGCTATACCAGGAGTTGTATTGTATTTTTTATATCTGTTTGTTTGGAAACGATTACATGGCTACACAGGAGACTGTTGTGGAGCTATATTCCTACTTACCGAACTAAGTTTTTACATCACATTTATTATTACTCACTACACATATTTACCAAATTAAGATAAATGAAAGTTACACTTATTAGACATACAAAAGTTGGAGTTCCAAAGGGTACATGCTATGGCTGGAGTGATGTTCCTGTTGCAGACACTTTCGAAAAAGAAGCAACTGTTACTATCGAAAAATTAGAGCAATTTAAGCCTTTTGATATGGTCTATTCTTCACCACTAACCAGAGCACGTAAGTTAGCAGAAGCATGCGGTTATCCAACACCAGAACTAGAAGATAGACTTAAGGAGATGAATATGGGAGATTGGGAAATGCGACTGTATGATGATATTGCAAAAGAAGATCCACACATACTTGATTGGTATAATGACTACATGCACTTGGAAGCAACTGGAGGAGAAAGTTTTCCTATATTGTATGAACGCGTTTCTGATTTTCTAAATGAATTAAAAAATAAACCATATAACAATGTCGCGATTTTTGCTCATGGAGGCGTATTAATCTGTGCAGGTATATACGGTAAATTATTTAAAAAAGAAAATGCCTTCGAAAATCTTGTCGATTACGGAGGCATTCAAACTATAGAGATTTAATCTCTATAGTTCTATTCCTACAACACAATAAGCAGGAAGTTGGATTGTATTATCATTATATTTCAATACAGATTTTGTATCGCCAACCTCACTTGATATTAGTTTTGTTGTTTCACTTTCTGGTTTTCCTCCAAACTCTACATATTTTAGATTAGAAGAAAGCTTCACACCATCGATCTTAATACATAAGTTAACTGGCAAAGCATTTACGAGTTTAAGATATATTTTACCACTAGAAGCATCTCTCACGACGCTTGCAGCTACTCGGTGAGCATATTTTTCATCAATATTCATTTTAGAACTAATATACTCATCACCTGAATAATTTGAAAACAATGCCTGAGTTTCATAACTTGGAGTCGTGACTATATTTGTTTCATCAAAATATATGAGATTTGGATTCCAATTTTTATGTTTCTCATTACATAATAATGGTGCATAACTTGCCATTTCAACAACATCCCCATTACGTTCTATATTACAAAGATAAATGGCTTCAGATAGTGCTGATTCCATCGTTCGTGTATGTGAAGCATATTCGCCAAGATATACTTTTGGCGCTTTTCTATCATAATTATTGTAATAATCTGTATTATGCAAAAACCAACCTGTAGATTCATAATAATGCTCATCAACAGCATCTATGTATCGTCTATTTTCAGATGCAAACTTCCATCCCTCAATATAATCAGATGAAGGATTATGAAAAGGTCCAACAGTGCCTACAACCTCGATATTTGGATATTTAGCTTTGATAGCTTTACAAATCATCAAATACCGTTCTTCAAAAACTGTTGAGATCAAATCCTCATTTCCAACACCTATCATTTTTAGATTGAATGGTGCAGTGTGACCTGCCTCTTGGCGCATTTTAGCCCACTTTGAAGTTGAAGGATCTCCATTTGCCCACTCAATCATATCTAATATATTCTGTATATAGTCAGGCATCTTATCCATAGGAATGCCGCCTTGTTGTCCTCCAATACCATTTGCATTTGCTGAGGAATTCTGACAAGGTACCCCTGCAGCCATAACTGGTAAAGGTTCAGCTCCTATATCTTCACAAAACTGAAAGTATTCATAATATCCCAATCCTCTTGACTGATGATAATTCCATATATTTCTCTCAGGTTTTCTATCTTGCAATGGTCCAATTGTCTCTTTCCAATTATATATATTATTAATTCCATCGCCATGCAACATACATCCTCCAGGGAAACGAACAAACTTTGGTTTTAAATTTGCAATAGTATTTGCTAAATCAAGCCTCATACCATGACCTTTATATGTTTGATGAGGAAATAAAGATATCATATCTACAGCAATCTGTCCTTCATTCTTACCTATGATAAGCAAACTAAGATTATGTAATCTATCAATATAATCTTGATGCTTTTTTGTATTTATAGTTAAATTCAAGCAATACTTATTCCATTCATTCCCCTGCAATTTTATTTTACCCTCAGCAATACTATTTCCTAAGGAATCAATAAGAGAAACTAACAGTTGATTGTTTTTACTATCAATACAACGTGCATAAATTGAAAAATCAAATTCATTACCTTTTGATGAAATTACACCATCCCATCCAGAATTAATTAATGAGCTTTTGTTTATGATAGCATAGTGCTGATTGTTTTTACTTAATGGTTTGTCTGTTGATATAACTATAGGGGCATCTGACTTCCAACCAGTAGTTGAATTCCAACCATGATGATCTTTGTCGGTATATTCAAAATCTCTATTTCTTAAAAGTTCTGCATATAAGCCACCATCGGCAGCGTAATTAATATCTTCAAAAAACACACCTATCAACTTGTTACTTATTTTCTTTGTTTTAGAAAAATCAATATCTAGATGTGCATTTACATTATTACCTATGTTTAGAAAACGTTTTCCATCGTCAGCCATTTTTTCACTATAACTAGCATTTTCCTTAGCTAAAGCACTAAGCCAATTTCTAATATAATTTAGATGGCATGCTGGTATCTCAAATTCATTTCCAAAATAATCTTTTCCGTTTACATTTTCTTCTTCCATTTTCCACAATATGTCATCGGCTTGAGCCTCAACAGAGTCTTCGTCAAAATGACGGAAATCTTCTGATGCATGAACATACCTTTTTCCTTTTGCTGTCTTAAGATAAATATCAAAGCCACCATCATCCATTTGATATACTATCGGATTATGCACACCATGCTCTGCTACTACTGGATAATCCTGTGGTCGCCACGTTATCAAATCTTCAGAATATGCCGCTGCAAAAGCTGGAGCTGTATTATTCAGTCCCCAAACAGCACGCCATGTACCATCCTTTGCCTTAATAACAAAAGGATTATGCATTTTTTTCTCTACTCCCCATTGACCATAGTCAGAAGAACATAATTGTCCAACATCATACCATTTTTCATTCTCAGCAAGATAAGCCAGACGTAATCCATCCTTCTCTCCGGGGGAATATATAAATATCTGGCACGTAGAATCATTACCAGATATAGTGTATTCAGGAGCAGTATTCTGTGCCACCGCAACAACTTGGAATACAAGTGAAATTAAAAGTATACTTATTTTCTTCATGATAATACAATTGTTCCAATCAAAATGGGACTGATTCGCATCACTGCGTACCAGTCCCACAAAAATTAGAGAGTTATAAAAAATCAAGTTATATTCATTTTTATTTGTAATATTCTTTCTTTCCCGCAGCCAACGTGTTCTTCATAAGAGAACAAATGGTCATTGGACCAACACCACCAGGAACAGGAGTTATAAAAGAACATTTTTGAGAAACTTCATCAAACTTAACGTCACCATTAAGTCTAAATCCACTCTTTCGTGTAGCATCAGGAACGCGTGTTGTACCAACATCAACAATTACAGCACCATCTTTTACCATATCAGCTGTAACAAAGTTTGGTTTACCTATTGCTGCAATTATAATATCTGCTTCAAGACATTCTTTATTTAAAGATTTTGAATGACTATGACAAACAGTAACTGTAGCATCACCAAAATTTTTCTGCATCATTAATTGAGCCATAGGCTTACCAACTATATTGCTTCTTCCTAGCACCACACACTTTTTACCACTAGTTTCTATACCATAATGCTTTAACAATGTTATTATTCCTAACGGAGTAGCAGAGATAAAACAAGGTAGCCCAATTGCCATTCTTCCTACATTGATTGGATGAAAACCATCTACATCTTTACGGTAGTCAATGGCCATGATAATCTTTTGTTCATCAATATGCTTTGGCAAAGGTAACTGTACTATAAAGCCATCAACATCAGCGTCCTTATTTAATCGATCAACACATGAAAGTAGTTCATCTTCTGTCACATCGTCATCATAACGAATTAGTGTTGACTTAAATCCACATTGTTCACATGCAATGACTTTGTTTTTGACATAAGTCTCCGAGCCACCATCGTGACCTACAAGAACAGCAGCTAAATGTGGTTGTTTTCCACCTGCTGTAATAATCTTTTTAACTTCTTCAGCTATTTCTGCTTTGATAGCTGCTGCAGTTGCCTTTCCGTCAATTAATTGCATTATAGTAAAAATTTATTTTTATAGTTTTGGCATTCCTGGAATTTTCATACCTTTCATACGACTCATCATACCCGCCATCTGGTTACCAGTAACCATCTTCATCATCTTGCGAGTCTGATCAAACTGCTTTATAAGCTTATTAACTTCCTGAATACTTGTACCTGAACCTTTAGCTATTCTTTGGCGACGGCTGGTATTAAGAATTTCAGGAGATGTGCGTTCTGAAGGAGTCATACTTCTAATAATAGCCTCTACACCATTAAAGGCATTATCATCAATATCAACATCCTTAATAGCCTTACCAACTCCAGGAATCATACTAGCCAAATCTTTCAGGTTACCCATTTTTTTGATTTGCTCTATCTGATTAAGGAAATCATTAAAATCAAACTTATTTTTCTGAATTTTGCGCTGAAGTTTCTTCGCCTCTTCTTCATCAAATTGTTCCTGAGCACGTTCAACAAGTGAAACAATATCACCCATACCCAATATACGATCTGCCATACGTGCAGGATGGAAAACATCTATTGCTTCCATTTTCTCACCTGTACCAACAAACTTAATTGGCTTTGTTACTACTGTTCTGATTGAAAGTGCAGCACCTCCACGAGTATCACCATCAAGTTTAGTGAGAACAACTCCATTAAAATCTAATCTGTCATTAAATTCTTTTGCTGTATTAACAGCATCTTGACCAGTCATTGAGTCAACGACGAACAATGTCTCATCAGGATTCAAAGCTGTTTTAAGATTAGAAATCTCTGTCATCATTTGCTCATCAACAGCTAATCGACCAGCAGTGTCCACAATAACAACATCATATCCTTTAGCTTTAGCCTCTTGAATAGCATTATTAGCTATATCGATGACGTTTTTATTCTCAAGTTCAGAATATACAGGTACAGCTATCTGTTCACCAACAACTTTCAACTGTTCTATAGCGGCTGGACGATAAACATCACATGCTACCAACAATGGTTTTTTGTTTTTCTTTGTCTTTAATAAATTAGCTAGCTTACCACTAAATGTAGTTTTACCAGAACCTTGAAGACCACTCATCAATATTACCGCAGGATGACCATCAAGTTTAAGTTCAGATGTATCACCTCCCATAAGTTCAGCCAGTTCATCATGAACCAATTTGATCATTAACTGACCTGGTTTAACCGCAGTAAGCACATTCATACCCATTGCCTTTTTCTTCACATTGTCTGCAAATGTTTTTGCGACTTTGTAGTTAACATCGGCATCGAGAAGTGCTCTACGAACGTCTTTAAGAGTTTCAGCAACGTTTATTTCTGTGATTTGTCCCTCGCCCTTTAATATTTTGAATGAGCGTTCTAATCTATCACTAAGATTTTCAAACATATAATATTTCTTATTTTATATTTCTCATTTGCAAGATAGATATATTGTTACCTATATTATAAAAATAATGATCTATTTTGCTTCTATGCAAAATTACATAATTAATAATAGAAAAAAGAGTGTTATATAATATTTTAAAAAAAATTAATAGAGTTAACTATTTTAAAATTAACAGATAATTCTAAAATACTACCACACATATAACAATTTACGGTTTGAATTTCATAATCAGAGGTAAATGGTCGCTATATCCATTTAAATATTTTGCGCCACGAAAATTTCGAAAAGGTTGCACTCCACCATATGTATCATCATCGACAAGAAGGAATTTTTTATCCGCTATACAACAACTAATAACCATAGACCTCAACGAGTTACTACAAAAAACATGGTCTAGACTTCCCCACTCACCCTTAAATTTGTATGTTCCTTTAGCTCCATTACTGCCATGAGCTTTCGCCGATACATCAGTCATTTCAAAATTACTAATATATTGCAAGCTTTTATCATTTGTATAATCATTAAAATCTCCAGCAACAAGAATCAATGCTGACGGTGAAATGCTTCTGACTGAATCAATTGCTGATGTGAGAATTTTGGCAACAACCATTCTGTTAGGGCGTGAGGCGAGTTCTCCTCCTGCCCTACTTGGAGCATGAACAACAAAAACATGAATAGTATCACCACTGATTATTCTTCCTGACGCATAAAGGATATCACGAGTAGGTCTCATATTCTTTATCGGAGTAACTCTTATTGGATGCCAATCAATTAATTGAAACGAAAAAGGTGAATATAGCAAAGCGACATCTATACCTCTCTCGTCAGGCGAATTTGTAACTAAATACTCATATCTAGCCTGACGAAGCAAAGACCGCTTTGTCAAATCACGCATAACACTGTCATTTTCAATCTCACACAAAGCAACCATATCAGGAAGCATCCAATGCCCAGAATCCTCACCACATGCAATTATTTCCTGACCAATATGGTTAAGTTTCTTCCAATATTTGCCATTATTCCAATGATGATAACTATCGGGAAGGAACTCAGTATCATTCTTTAAAGAATCATGCTGTGTATCAAAAAGATTCTCACAATTTAATTCTACAAAAGTAAAGATACCGAGTAATATATAAAATATTTTCATTTCAAAATATTCACCACTATTCTTCTTTTACATGCTGTCTAATGTTAGTAAGATATTTCTCCATAGCCTTCGAGTCCTTATTATCAATTATGTCTATCAATTTTTTAAGTTCCTCACGTATTTTAGACACTTGCCCACTTGTATAAGGATTAAACAATATCTCCTGAAGCAAGTAGTCATCCTCATTTAAGACTCCTTTTGCTATACGCATATGGCGCTTAAATGTTGTTCCAGGAGCATCTTGATGCTTCATTACAGCAGCAAAAACAAATGTAGAAACAAATGGTATACTCAAAGAGTAAGCTACAGTTTCGTCATGTTCCTGAAATGTATATTCATAAATGTTTAGACCTAGTTTCTGATATAAATCCTTAAAGAAAATACGTCCCATATAATCACCTTCACTAATTATAATGGCATTTTCCTCACTAAGCTGGTTTAAATTCGCAAAAGTTGGACCAAACATAGGATGAGTACTGACATAAGGATGTCCACTCTGCTCATAAAAATCCTTTAGTCCTGTCTTCACACTGGCTATATCACTAATAATACATTCAGTTGGTAAATATGGCAAAACTTCCTTAAAAGCAGGTAAAGTATATTTGACTGTAACTGCATTTATTACCAATTCTGGATCAAAGTTTTTCACTTCATCCAATGTTGTAAAACGTTGGCAGTTATATGTAAAACGCATTTTCTTAGCATCTTTTTCATATACAGCCACTTCATGGTCAAAACTGAGCAGGTCGATGAAAAAGCTTCCCATCTTACCTGCTCCCATTATCAATATCTTCATCTTACTGATTTACTATTTCCAACTGCTGACGCACACTCTCTTCGTGGATATGTTCAAATACCTGAGCTGCAAATTCAGGATTCATTCCACACAAACTTGCTTGTGCGCCACGCTTTTCAAGAATTTCATTATAACGCGTAGCCTGAAGCACTGTCATATTATGCTCCTTCTTGTATGTACCGATTTCACGACATACTCGCATACGCTTAGCTAGGAGATCCATTAATTGATTATCAAGTTCATCAATTTGTGATCGTAGTTGACGCAGTCCTTCTGTTGTAGTATGTTCATCACGCACAACAAGTAGACTAAGAATATAATCCAATATATCAGGTGTAACCTGTTGTTTTGCATCGCTCCACGCTTCATCAGGATTGCAGTGACTCTCAACAATTAAACCGTCAAAGCCCAAATCCATTGCCTGTTGACAAAGAGGGGCTATAAGGTCACGTCTACCACCAATATGACTAGGGTCACATATAATTGGCAATTCTGGTATACGTCTATGTAACTCTATTGGAATCTGCCACATTGGAAGATTACGATATATTTTTTTATCATAGCTAGAAAAACCACGATGAATTGCTCCAAGGCGCTTTATACCTGATTGATTAAGACGCTGAAGCGCACCTATCCATAATTCGAGATCTGGATTAACAGGATTTTTAACAAGCACAGTAACATCTTCGCCCTTCAAACTATCAGCTAAAGCTTGCATAGCAAAAGGATTTGCACTGGTACGCGCACCTACCCACAAGACATCAATACCATATTTCAAAGCCTGTTCAACATGTTCAGGAGTTGCAACTTCTGTAGCTGTGAGCATACCTGTCAGTTCTTTTACTTTTTGCATCCATGGCAGAGCTTCTTCGCCCTTACCTTCAAAGCCTCCAGGTTTAGTACGTGGTTTCCAAATACCTGCACGAAATATGTGACAGCCCTTGGCCGCTAGTTCTTTAGCTGTCGTAAGTACCTGTTCTTCTGTCTCAGCTGAACAAGGTCCGGCTATCACACATGAAGGACGTTCATTATCACTCGGTAAATTAAGGGGTTGTAATTCGAGTTCCATAATCGTATATATTTTATTATTTATTCATATTTGTTTATTACCACTCAATAGCTTTTATCCTATCAAGAGCCATCTTTAACTTTTCATCCTTTGCACAAAGACTTATTCTTACGTAACGTTTCCCATTTGATCCAAAAATAGAACCTGGTGTTATAAAGACCCTAGCGTTATGTAATACTTGTTCTGTGAGTTCTTCAACATCGGAATACTTTTCTGGGATTTTTCCCCATAGGAACATTCCTACTTGTTTCGTATCATATTCACATCCTAAAGTCGTCATTATTTCTTCAGCAATATTTCTTCTACGACGGTATACATTTACATTATATTCTTGATGCCATTCCTCACTATTTGTATTATAAGCTTCAGCTGCAGCAAGTTGAATACCCCGGAAGGTTCCACTATCTATATTACTCTTGATTTTCAATATCCAGCTAATAAACGTAGCATTTGAAGTACATAGTCCCACGCGCCAACCTGGCATATTGAAGCTTTTACTCATCGAATTGAATTCTATACAGCAGTCCTTTGCACCAGGAATCTGTAAGATAGACAGTTTCTCACCTTCATTGAGTATGAAAGAGTAAGGATTGTCATTAACGACAACAATATCATGTCTTTTGGCAAAATCAACCAGACGTCTATATGTCTCAACGCAAGCATTTCCACCAGTCGGCATATTTGGATAATTTACCCACATTAATCTTACGTTTTCAAGATCCATCTTTTCAAGTTCATCGAAATCAGGCTGCCATCCATGATCTTCACGCAAATTATAATTTACGACTTTTGCGCCAAGAATCTTACTTAAACTTGTATATGTAGGATAACCTGGATTAGGCACAAGGACTTCTTCTCCTGGATTTACGAATGCCAATGTCGTATGCAAAATACCTTCCTTACTACCAATAAGAGGTTGGATTTCTGTAGCTGGATCAATATCTACTCCATACCATTTCTTATAGAAATTAGCCATAGACTCACGCAATTCTGGTGTTCCCATTGTTGGTTGATAACCATGTGCATCACTTTGTTTTGCGACTTCGCATAGCTTATCAATAGTTTGCTGTGACGGTGGCATATCAGGACTACCTATAGCTAAACTAATAATGTCTTGTCCCTGTGCATTAAGTTTTGCAACTTCTTTCAGTTTCCTACTGAAGTAGTATTCCTGTATTTCATTAATTCTATTAGCAGGTTTCATATTCTCCAAGTATTTTTATATTTTTTACTAACGGTGTTATTGCATCAATACTCTGACGAAATCTCGTAAGATTGTCAAAAGACACATCCACATAAAATAAATACTCCCATTCATGTCCTATTATAGGCAAAGACTGAATTTTAGTCAGGTTTATATCATAGAAACTAAGTATCGTAAGTATTTTACTTAGGCTCCCCTCCTCGTGTGCCAAACTAAATACGATACTTGATTTATTGCTCTTTTCAACTTCTCTTAGAAGCGAAGCTTTATGTGGATTACTTACAACTAAAAAGCGTGTATAGTTATGTTTGTTATCATGTATATCTTCCTGCAATATTTTCATTCCATATATATTTGCTGCATAAGAAGAACAAATTGCTGCCCAGCCACGAATTTTATTATTTGAAATATATTCAGCACTCCCTGCAGTATCCTCTGCTTCTACAGCTTTCATATCAGGATGATTTGCAAGAAAGTTACGACATTGTGCCAAAGCAACAGGGTGAGAGTGAACTTCCTTTATTGTTTCCCAACTATCTTCAGGTAAGCAACATATTGAATGCTCTATATGTAGTTTATGCTCACCTACAACGGTAACACCACTCTCTCGCAGCAAATCATAATTATGCAACAGCGAACCAGCAATCGTATTTTCTATGGCAATCATTCCAATCACCGTAGGATCACGTTTTATGTTTTCAAACACTTGTTCGAATGTAGAACAGCATATCAGTTCAATCTGTTCCCCTTTAAAGTATTGATGTGCCGCTATATCATGGAACGACCCTATCTCACCTTGTATTGCAATTCTCTTCATATATTCTTTAACAAAAAACGGTCTCACTCTTAAGAGCGGGACCGTTTCGTATTTATTTTAATTTCATTTTCCTATAAGTCGAAATTTACACGCAACTTCCCGCTTCACAAATCCTTGCAAAGTAAAAATAAAAGTAATAAAAAGATGCGTATGAATTATTCATAACTTTATTATTTTGTTATTATTGATTGCAAAAGTATAACTTTTATTTCATTCCACCAAAAGAATTACAACAAAAATCACAATTTTACTTTCATTTTTCATTTTTTACAGTCCAATACCACCTATTCCATAAGGATCTAGACTACGATATGCCTTTTCTACCTTTTGCTGTATGTTCTCAGTTCCTTCAGCTGTAAACTCTCCATTTATGCCATTTTGTCCGTTAGGATTCAATTCTAGAACCTGTCGCATATCTTCTTCAGCTCCTTCTTTATCACCCAATGCCAATCTCAATGCACCACGTTCTTTATAAGCATCTATACAAAATGGATTTTGTTCTATTACATTATTATATAGTTCTAGTGATTTTTCATTTTCTCCCTTTGCTTTTGCTATTCTCGCTCTAAGAAGTAAGACTTCCTCACCATTTTCTGCATTATTAGCCAACCAATCAGCATCACACTCTGCACTTTTCAAATCACCCATTTTTAATAAGGTCTCACCTCTTAATAAATATGCACTTTCATATTTATCATTAGCTGCTATAGATTTTGTAAGCAATGCCACTGCTGGAATAAGTTCATTTTTTCCAATAGACGCACGTGCATAAATATAATTCACCTCTGAATTGTTAGCATCTATACGCAAAGCCTCAACACAAGCATGTGTCATTGCATCATAATCTTCCATCATGTATGCAACATTAGCCATACGCATATATATAAGTATATTGTCAGGCTGGGCCTCAGACATTATATCCAACTGAGCTAAGGCCTCTACCAATTTATTGTTCATTATAAGTGCCTGTGAGTAATAATCCCTTAGTTCAAGTTCAGGTTTTATTTCCAACGCTTTTTCAAAACACTGCAGCGCATTGGTAACCTGCCCAGTTTTCAAGGCTTTTACTCCTTCATATTTATAAACATCAAAATTGCGAATGTCTTCACTCAATTTCTGGCTTTCAGCATTATCAATGCTTCCACCAAACAGTTTTTTGAATAAATTCATATTATTCTGCAAGTTTAGAATATACACTATTAGGAACGATATCTGTACGATCCCATTTTGGCCAGCTAGCACTCTTCACATAATTTTCTCCAGCATCTCTGTATTCTAGAAAAAGAAAACGTGCATTGATATATCCATCTGTACCGTCTTTTGCCAACAAATAACAATACACATATTTACGATAACCAGTTATTTTGCTTCCTTCCTTGATTGCGGTCATTATCCATTCCTTTTGAGGCACAACACAATGAACAATCTTTGCGTCTGGATATTTTGCAGCAAAGACCTCTTTACTATTTTTTATTAATTCTTCATCGTCAGACAGATTGTTGTTTGCAAAAAGATCTGTAGTATATATTGGCATATATTTCACACCATCTATTTCTTTTAAATCTTCATTATTTTTTTTGGCCAAATCATCCACTCCGATAGCATCACCGATATTTTTACCCGCGGTAGCAACCTGCTTCTTTGTCTTTTTCCAAAACGTAGAAACCTTTTTTACTAAAGTTTGTTTCTGTGCATTATTGTTTGTCTGTGCATTAGCTGGAAGTATCGTCATTCCAAATGCTAAAAACATAAGATATATCAATTTCTTCTTCATAAGTTTATTATTTATTAATGTTACAAAAGTAAAGTAAACCAACATAAATACAAAATATTTTCAGTTTATTTAAACATACAACATTATTTTAATATTGTTATAATCAATAGTTCGTTATAAAATTATTCGTTATAAGAAGTTCATGCCGCCTGATAAGCCGCTATATCAATGAGTTCTTTGACCAGTTTATCTTTTATTCGGCTGTTCGGCTTGATCCCAGACAG